>NZ_CAJHBP010000007.1:0-173954 GCF_904846665.1 Psychrobacter sp. Pi2-51 | reverse complement strand
ATTTTAATATTAGCGATGTTTCACATAAGGTAAATAAACGCTATTTATTTGTTGTGGACAACTTATAAATCTATTGACAAACTACCCCATTATCCCGTCTGAAATAATACATAAGTTCCAGCGTAGTCTATATAAAATTTCAGTCGTTTATCATGCGACATATAGTGTCGTTTAACATCATCGAACCCGCTATATGATCCGTGGTTTTTGTTATAATTGCCCTACCTAAGTAATAGTGGCACAAAGAAACGCTTCATAATTAACGAGCTTAATACAGCTTAGAAGTTATCCCTGTAGCCATTAATTACGGACTTAATTTTACTTTTATCATTATTTGATTTTACTGTATAGTAAGGTGATATATCCAATATTACTATCTATCTCATCGATATGACAACCTATATAATCTAGCTGAACGCTGGTTACTATGTAGATAATTATCAGCACTATTGAGCCATTAACTGTCATGGTACGAATATTTTCTTTATAACACCAAATTTATAGTCTTACACCAATGATTGAAGATAAGGAATCCAGTATGGACGACAATAAAGCCAAAGCACTCAAAGCGGCACTAGGTCAAATTGAAAAGCAATTTGGTAAAAATACCATTATGCATTTAGGCGATAACTCTGCTGCGCTTGATGTCGATGTAGTATCCACAGGCTCGCTTGGTCTAGATATTGCCCTTGGTATCGGCGGCTTACCAAAAGGGCGTATCGTTGAAATCTACGGCCCAGAAAGCTCAGGTAAAACCACCATGACTTTGCAGGCGATTGCAGAATGCCAAAAGCAAGGTGGCGTGTGTGCCTTTATCGATGCAGAGCATGCTCTAGATCCTGTCTATGCGCGTAAACTTGGGGTACAGACCGATGACTTGCTAGTCTCGCAGCCTGATAATGGCGAGCAAGCGCTTGAGATTACCGACATGTTAGTACGTTCGGGTGCCGTCGATATGATCGTCATTGACTCAGTCGCAGCCTTGACACCACGTGCAGAAATTGAAGGCGAAATGGGTGACTCACACATGGGTCTGCAAGCACGGCTAATGAGCCAAGCGCTACGTAAAATTACCGGTAATGCCAAACGCTCAAACTGTATGGTGGTCTTTATTAACCAAATCCGTATGAAAATTGGTGTCATGTTTGGTAGCCCTGAAACCACGACCGGTGGTAATGCGCTGAAATTCTACGCCTCAGTCCGTATGGATATTCGCCGTATCGGTGCGGTCAAAAACGGTGATGAAATCATCGGGAACCAAACCCGTGTGAAAGTCATTAAAAATAAAATGGCACCGCCATTCCGTCAAGCTGAGTTTGAAATCACTTATGGTGAAGGTACCAACCACTTAGCCGAAGTGATTGATTTGGGTGTCGAAATTGGCGCAGTTGGTAAAGCAGGTTCTTGGTATAGCTATGGTGATGAAAAAATCGGTCAAGGTAAAGCAAACTCAGTGTTATTCCTCAAAGAAAACCCTGTCATTGCTGAAGAAATTGAAGCCAAAATCCGTGCTGAAAAGCTAGGTGTTGCCGATGATGGTAGTGTTGCCGACGATAGTAAAGCACCAGAGGTAGCCAAAGCTAATAAAGAAACAGCGGCAAGTCCAGTACAATAATCGTTACCTGACTATTTTTACTGATTAGCTGACTAGGGCCTGTCCTCATTTTAAAAATGGCGATAAAAATGAGATAAGTTGCCGTCAAACAAAGAAAATAGCGCAGATAATATCGATATATTAGTCAGCTATTTGATTCTATTTGGCAGGATTTAACCATTTTTGACCCATTCAGATGACCATCGATTGAATTGAGGACACGCCCCAATAGTTATGAAGATTAAAACATTAGCCGAAATTCTAGCTGAGTCGGAAGCCGATTCAGCTAGTACCTCTGTCTCTAAACAAAAAACAGCCACTCAAAAGTATCTCTCTAAAAAATCTGCTAAGCGACAACAGCCTGTAGTTAAATCAAAACATCCAAAGTCTAGTCCCGCGCGCTCAACTTCTGAGGACGATGAAACGTCCCAAACCGTTGATCACTTCGACAACGACACTAGCTCATTTTTTACTCCTGAACATTCATCCAAATCCTCTAAAACCAAGTCTAAAAAGCGTAAGAAACGCTTCCATCCGGCTGCTAACTTCGAGCCAGAGCCTAATAACGTACCTACTTATCAATCACCTGAACCGCAAAGTATCAAAGAGATGCTAGCGGAAGTTAAGCGTGACATTCATGACAACTCGCTAGATGGCAAGTCCAATATAAAAGAAAACTCAGATACAGATAACATCATCGACGACACCACATTTGGTTCCACCGATGAGCATTTATCAGAGCCAGAGAAAGATACTGCTGCAGTTAATCAAATGGATAACTTGCCATCAGCATTAAAAGCCTATCTACGTACCCCTGAACAACGACAGGCCGATGTTGATGCCATTAAAGCGGAAAGCCGCTTACGTTGGTTGGCGTTTTATTATTTATCACGCCGTGAACATGGCAAGGCTGAATTAAAACAAAAGCTGCTCGATAAGGAGCAGAATCCTGCCAAAATCGATGCACTACTTGAAGAGTTTGAGCAGAAAGGCTATCAAAGTGACTATCGCACTACCCTCATGCTTATTCGTGAAAACATTCGTAAAGGTCGGGGACGTGGACGTATCAAGCAGGAGTTTTATCGTAAAAAGATGGCCATGCCTGGTAATATCGACGAGCTAATCGATATGGCGAATGCAGAGTCAGATGAGTTTAGCGAATTTGTAGATGACAGCGCCGACAACCTCGTCGAAGGTATTGATTGGCTGAAATTAGCGGTTGCCGCCCGCACCAAAAAATATGGTGACGACATCCCCACTGAGCAAAAAGACAAAGCTCGCCAACTACGATTTTTACAATATAGAGGTTTCAAGAGTGATATCTGCTTTGCTGCGCTCAACTATACGCTAGACACGTTAGATGAGCGCTTTTAGACTAATGACTCATAACGATTGATTAGTCGTAAAAAAAGAGTACGTCATTAGACATACTCTTTTTTTATTACATTTTTATCAATACTGGTTTGTTAAAAAGCAGTTATTTTAGCGTGGTTATTTTAACGTACCCAGTCGACTCGATAACTGACCAATGATTTGCTCAATCTCTTGATTGGCTTCAGCTTCATTGTCTAGGTTGCCGTTTGGCGTCAATTGGTTCATCACTTCTGGCAGCAACTCCGCTAAACCTTGACGCACTTCAGTCTCATTAGCACCGGTCTGTGCAGCTACTTGCTGAATCTCATTTTCGTCAAATAATTGGTTGATCTCATTGGGGTCCAAATTGTCATTGACCTCATTGCTACTCATCCAAGAACGCACTTGATTGTCGTGACCCATACCTGTAATTTTTGAGAGAGCAGCGCCTAAGCCGCCATTACGCTGAATCCAGCTCAATACCATGGGCATGAGAGCTGCAACCAGCATGCCTTTGCCACCGCTACTACTTCTATTACTTTGACCACCCAGTACGCTACCTAGGATGTCGCCCAAACCACCCGCACCAGTGCTCATACCGCCGCGTTGACTGCTGCCAGTGAGACTACCTATAATGTCGTCCAGACCAAATCCATTATCCGTCTGACGATCATACTGCTGTGGGTTATAACCGCCGGTTTGGCCACCGCCCAATACCCCACCTAAAATATCACCCAGCCCGCCAGTGCGGCGTGATGTCGTACGCTGATTGACAGGATTGCGCTGTGCATCATCTGGAGCCATCGCACTACGTGCTACTTGACTGACTAAATTCCCTAATAAGCTCATAATTTCTTCCTTTTTGTTCATTTTATTTGTTGTTCTAAGTCGCTATGCCATCTGACCAGACCGTTATAAAATCAATAGATGGCATAAAAGCTGAATATGTTTTCGTATTTCAATATAACAAATCTATCTTACTATCGAGATAGGTGTTTTGTTATTCACCATATTGGCCTATTAAAATCATTACAAACCTAGGGTCATTCAGGGGAAACTTCGTATACTCAATCAAGTTGTTGTTGCAGCATTTACATTCGCTAGAATATTTAGCTCTCGCCATTGCTCAAGGCTCACTTGATCGCAAAATACAGTCACCGACAAAGGGCGCTGATAAGGCTCTGTAATAATAAAATCAAAGCTCATCGTCCAATAATTATGTTGAACAGTCCTCAATTGTGCTTGCCATAGCCCATCACCTTGACTCGTGCGTATCAAAAGTTGCCATTGTTGATCGACACGCTGGTCAAGCGGTGGCTGCGTTAGATGCAATAAAATAGGACGCGACAATGCCAGATAGCTAACGACGGCTGCCGTGATCGTTAATATCAGCACATATTGCCATAGCGCCAATGCAGCAAGCCATGCCAATCCAAGCATGACTGACGCCAAACCAAGATACAGTAACATACGCAAATGGCTAGCGGTCTTGATAGCAGTATCAATCCGTGGTGAGGTAATCATTGTCATATATACAAAACTGCCATATGGGAAAAACTGTCATATTTATCAGATTGTCTCAGTCATCAATACAAATTTAACCACATAAAAGGAAACTCAAAATCATGGATAGCTTAACTGATAAGCTATCCAGCTATAATATGGTCAGTTCGGAATAAAATCGATATATTACTTGTTAGGTACGACTGGTATAAATTTTGCTTCCTGCTATCACAGAGGCTACGAAAAATTCATCCCAATCGCACTGTATCTGTTTCAAAGTAAATCCACTATATATCCTTGGTATGACGCCATGTTTTGATCTTATTCACTAGCGCCCATATGCTTTCATCATCTGGACGATTTTGGTTGGTAAAATAATCCAATAAATCTGGATCTTCATGAGTCAGCATTTGGGCAAAGCTTTCCTGCTCAGCGGGGTCTGCTGTTAAATAAAGCTCTTTCACATATAGGTCAATATAAAAGTCCAATTCCTTTAAGCCACGACGGGCTTGATAAATGACACGCCGCTGTTCATTGGTTGGCTCTGGCTGGGTCGTAGTGGTCATAGCATTACTCTCATTATTTTAGTAGGTGTTCAGATTAATATTAAATGTTAACTATTAGATATTCATATAGTGCGATAGCAGTGATTAGGGCTATTCTAGCATTGATTTTTTAGTGTTGATTGTAGGCAGATAACTGCTGCCATAACGCCACTGCTTGCTGCATCATCGCGACATTATGAGTACGTATAATACTAGCGCCTTGTTGCAGGGCAAATATACCAGCAGCAACGCCGACCGTATCTCGTTCTAACGCCTCAGTTGTAGCCACCGCTTCGACGCCACTTTTGGTCAATACTTCTGCCAAAAAACGTTTGCGGGAGATACCAAACATCATGGGAAACCCAAGACTTTGTAACTCTCCTAGCTGAGACAATAGCGCGCAATGATGTTCGTAGCTTTTGGCAAAACCAAAACCTGGGTCGATAATTATTTTCTCACGCTTAACACCAACGCTCGTGACCTCATTGATACGAGCGCTTAGCTCCGCACTAACGTCAGCGATGACATCGTCATAAAGCGCCAGATTATTCATCGTCGTCGGCTCACCACGCATATGCATCAACATAACTGGTATATCAAGCTCCGCCGCTAACGCTGCTGCACCCTCGCGTTTGAGCGCTCGTACATCATTCCAAATATCAGCGCCTGCCTCAAAAGCTGCCTGCATAACGGTAGGATTACTGGTATCGATAGACAACCAAACGGCATTACCAAGTTGCTGTCTAATTGCTTTAACGATCGGCACAACTCGTTTCATTTCTTCAGTGGTAGCAACGGCGTCAGCATTTGGACGGGTGGATTCACCGCCAATATCAATAATGGTCGCACCCGCCTCTATCATCTCTTTGGCATGAGCAAGCGCGCTATCAATAGCATTAAACTGGCCGCCGTCTGAAAATGAATCGGGTGTGACGTTGAGGATGCCCATAATGTGTGGTTGCGATAAATCTAAAGTTTTTTCGCGACTAGAGACGGTATAAATAGGTAAAGGTTGAAATAATGACATAGCCAATCCGTTGTAGATTAAATTTATAAAAACTGGGCTAGCGCTCTATTTTTCTCTTATGATATCAGTAAATTTGCTGTCTTTCTAAATCCTTCATAAAATGATGACAATAAAAAAGCCCTCTATTAAAAAGGGCTTTTTATGTTTGCTACTCATGAGCGGTAAACTACATCGCTGGTAATGGCGGCGGAGTCGAGCCCGTCGTTTTCACATTATCTTTAGCTAAGTTTACTTCATTATGCTGGTACACTCTAGGTGGACGTGGATCTTCACCCGCTATAATATCTTGTAGTTGATCACTATTAATGGTCTCCCACTTCATCAGCGCATCAACCATCGCATGCATTTTTTCTTGATTGCCTTCAATCAGTTCTCGAGCGATATCATACTGCTCTTCTAGCATGCGGCGAACTTCGTCATCAACTTTTTGCTGAGTTGCTTCAGAAATCGTACGACCACCGCCACCGAAGTAACCTTGTGAATTGTCATCATCTTCATAGACCATGATACCTAAGGCATCAGACATGCCATATTTAGTTACCATCGCTCGTGCCATTTTGGTTGCACGTTCAAAGTCGTTTGAGGCACCCGTCGACATTTGATTGATAAAGACTTCTTCAGCGATACGACCACCAAATAAAATCGCAATGTCACTGAGCATTTTTGACTTATACATACTGGTTTGATCATGCTCAGGCAGCTGCCAAGTTACCCCAAGGGCAAAACCACGCGGCATAATCGTGACTTTATGCACTGGGTCGGTACCCGGTAGTAGCTCAGCCACTAGCGCGTGACCTGCTTCATGATAAGCAGTGGCACGGCGTTCCTCTTCACGGATGACCATTGATTTACGCTCAGGACCCATGTACAGCTTGTCCTTGGCATCTTCAAAGTCATTCATATCAACGCTACGCTTGTTACGACGCGCAGCAAACAAAGCGGCTTCGTTTACAAGGTTGGCCAACTGTGCCCCGCTAAATCCTGGCGTACCACGAGCCAAAGAGTTGGCATCAACACTAACAGTATTCGGCAACTTTCTTAAATGTACTTTTAATATTTGCTCGCGGCCTTTGATATCTGGCAAGCCAACTTGTACCTGACGGTCAAAACGACCCGGACGTAATAGCGCTTTATCAAGCACATCCGCACGGTTAGTGGCGGCAATAACGATGACGCCTTCATTGCCTTCAAAACCATCCATCTCAACCAATAGTTGGTTAAGTGTTTGCTCACGTTCATCGTTACCACCGCCCATACCAGAGCCACGATGACGACCGACTGCATCAATCTCATCGATAAAGATGATACAGGGCGCGCTTTTCTTCGCTTGCTCAAACATGTCACGCACACGTGAAGCACCGACACCAACGAACATCTCAACAAAATCAGAACCTGAGATTGAGAAGAACGGTACTTTAGCTTCACCAGCAATCGCTCTTGCTAGCAATGTTTTACCTGTACCTGGAGGGCCTACCATCAAGATACCACGTGGAATGGTTGCGCCAAGTTTGGTAAATTTATCTGGATCACGCAGGAACTCGACCACTTCGACCACTTCTTCTTTGGCTTCTTCACAACCCGCCACGTCTTCGAAGTTGACCTTGATTTGGTCTTCAGTCAGCATCTTAGCTTTTGACTTACCAAAGCTCATTGGGCCGCCGCCTTTACCGCCTGCACCGCCCTGCATATTACGCATAAAAAACAAGAACAGACCAATAATCAATAGGATTGGGAAACTGGCTATCAGTAACTGCATCAACACGCTTTGACGTTTCGGTGCTGTGCCCTGAACCTCAACTTGGTTCTCGCGCAATAATGGCATTAGTTGCTCATCAGCCACGGCTGGTCTAATGGTCTCAAAAGATGATCCATTTTTCTTTTCGCCGGTGATCTGCTCGCCATCAATTTCAACACTGGCTACCTGACTTTCTGACACAGCGGTCACAAATTCAGAGTAGTTAAGGCTATCCGGCTCAGACGATTGGTCAAAGCCGCTAAACACCAGCACCAAAACGCCGATTACCACCAGCCACAATAAGGTATTTTTTACCATGTCGCTCACTAGTTATTCCCATCCCTTACTTATTGGTGTGTTTACTAAACACGTGACGTCTATAAACGCATTGCTCATTGCTTGAATAACTGCCTAGACATTTAACACTGTACTTGCATTGCAGCGACTAAAAAGACGCATTAACAAGTACTCGCTATCATTGACCTATCGTAAATGAGCTGATAAAGCGCTTATTTTCAGACGACTTTGCTTAAAACATATGCTCGAAACAAAGTTAATATACCATGATATGTGGTGTTGTCCTGCATAATTCAAGCAGGTTTCACTTTTATTCAGTTAACGATTGTAGCGGTTTTTATAGTGCGATAATGATACTTTATGGTGACTCATCATCTCGCTTACAATAGCAACAACTCATTGATGTTAAAACTATTTAATCGCTATCCAAAACATCTCTTTTGAGCGCGGTCGTGATGCACCTGGCTTGATACTACGAATCTTACTAAAATCGAGCTGCATCTGCTTGCGTAATTCTTGTGTACCCTCGCCCTGAAACACTTTCATAATAAGCGCGCCACCTTCTGGTAAGGTTGCAAGTGCAAAGTCCACTGCTAACTCGCACAAGTACATCATACGCGGCTGATCAATTGCGCTATTGCCAGCAGTATTGGGTGCCATGTCAGACAATACGACGTCAACCTGCCTGTCACCGACTTCTGCCATAATGGCGTCAAAAACCTCAGCTTCACGGAAATCACCTTGAATAAAGGTAACATCAGGCAAGGTATCCATCGCTAAAATATCAGAGGCAATCAAGATACCTTGTTCACCTACCAATTGGCCAGCAACTTGTGACCAACTGCCCGGCGCACTACCCAAATCAACGACCGTCATGCCTTTTTTGATGAGGTTGGTCTTTTCATTTATTTCTAATAACTTATAAGCGGCACGGGCACGATAGCCATCTTTTTGCGCTTTTTGGACATAATGATCGTCAATATGCTCTTTCATCCAAGCACTGCTGCTCTTTGACAGTTTTTTATTCTCAATACGCGTGGCCAAAATACCTGCTCCTATTACCTTACAAAACCTGAATACAATTTTTTGAATCGCTTTATCACTGACGAACTAAATTTAATAAAGCGTCGATTACTCTAGATGTGTCATCAATCAGGCTATTTATTCGTTGATGGTCGCAAAATGACCAAATTCTATTGGTTAAAACACTGCTTTATAAGGCAGTAGCGTTTATAATGTGACCAAACATTCAGTTTAACATTTTCGTCACGTAAAATCGTGCAAAATCCTGCTGATCTCATGCAAGATGGGCACAGATTATCTATAATGATCAATCACTGTTTTTTGACAGTACCATTTTTATTTTTACCAACACCTAGGAATTCTATGCAACTCGATAACGCTACTATCAAACGCCTAAAAGGCATCGGTCACGAGCTAAAACCTGTCGTTATGATTGGCAATAAAGGTATTACCCCGACCATTACTGAAGAGATTGATCGCGCTTTATCAGATCATGAGCTCATCAAAGTGAAATTACCTGCTGGCACAAAAGAAGAACGCGATGTCATCGGTGCTGAGCTTGCCGCAGCAGCAAAGGCCTCTTTGGTACATTCAATTGGCCGCATGGCCTTGTTACTACGTAAAAATCCAAATGCCAATCCTAAGCTATCAAACCTTGCTCGTCACACGCAGTAGTGTGTCATACTCAGCTTGATTTGAGTGTTTTGATACAACCTAAAAGCCGTGATGCAATCTGCTCGCGGCTTTTATCTTTTTGTGAACTTAGGGTCTTTTGAACATTCAAATATTATAACTTCTTGAGTCATACCAAATTATGAGCCAGACTTTTAACCTTTATATCGCCACTGAAAAGATAGCAGATGATGCCCAGCAGCTTGGCGTTAGCATAGACACGCTAAGAGCTATCCAAGTCGTTGTGCATGCGACTATCATGCAGCAGCCACAATTGCATTTACAGCTAACCTATCAAATCACCTTGCCCACACAATCTTTGGTGGGTCAATTAGACTGGCCTACTTGGAAAGAAGTAAACGTCGGCTTTACTGACTATTTGTGGGAAGAGAGCTGTCTTGAATGCTTTATAACAGGTAACTCAATAAATAATCACGATATGGCTGACATTAGCAGTAATTCGACTTATATTGAAGTTAACGCCAGCCCAGATGGTCGTTATGCGCTTTATCAGTTTGACAGCTATCGAAACCC
The DNA here is from genome assembly GCF_904846665.1 of Psychrobacter sp. Pi2-51. Taxonomy (NCBI): domain Bacteria; kingdom Pseudomonadati; phylum Pseudomonadota; class Gammaproteobacteria; order Moraxellales; family Moraxellaceae; genus Psychrobacter; species Psychrobacter sp. Pi2-51. The sequence continues at coordinate 163,671 of NZ_CAJHBP010000007.1, read as the reverse complement.
TGCCACTCTGCCACCACCCCGCTTGTTATTAGCAAATGGGCGTACACCCGCAAAGATTAGCTGGACTGATCGCCCAAATACGCAAATACCATCAATAAATGCCAATGCCTCGAACAAATTATCGAAAACGCATACACCTCATAGCTACGAGCGAACCTTCGGTGTGCCATTAGACAAACTGTCTAGCCAAAATTTTTCTATCAGTAATATGACTATTGAGCACATACATCCTTGCGTCATTTTATGGTTCAGTGAAACCGCTTTATATTTCGCACCTACACATGCCTCTCCGCCTGACTTTCACGACCATCGCTATTGGTCTAGGTTTGATCCTGAAGCCGCCTTACTTAACCAGCTAGCGTCATCGATAGCAATTGAACGATAACGCGTATCTAGGGCGTGTCTTCAATTCACTCGATAGTCATCTAAATGGGCTAAAAATGGCTAAATCTTGCCAAACATCGTCAAATAGCTGGTTAATATCCCGATATTATCTGCGCTATTTTTTCTTGTTTGACGGCAATTTATCTCATTTTTATCACCATTTTTAAAATGAAGACACGCCCTAATATTATTAAACAAAAAAAACCAGCAATGTCATTAAGAGCATTACTGGATTCGGAGAAAACGGTTTACTTAAAATACGATGTACTTGACGCTTATTAGTCAGCCATTGCAAGGTAGATACCACGGTCTGATGCATCATCAACGTACTGCGAGTCACGCCATGTAGTGTAGCTATAAGTACCACTGTATGGGCTAATGCTATTTTGACGGAAGTCTGATACCCAATCATTGCCATCAAAGATCTGGATATGACCATGTGGACGACTTGACGTGCGATTGTAAACTACAACATCACCAACTTGTGGTGACATATCGTTACTGATTTTGCTAAAGCCTGCTTGAGCAAGCGTACCACGAGAGGCGTACTGATAAGCTGAAGGATTTGGCGTAAATTCATAACCTGCTGATTGTAGCGCTTTGCGTACGTAGCGAGCACAGTAACCAGAGCTTCTAGATAGCGCTACTCGTGACGCGCTTGCTGCTGCCATGGCAGGAGCAGAGTTGCGATCAGGCACACGGCTGGCTTGCTGCTGACGCTGCTCATACGATAAACGACTGGTTAGCGAGGCAAGCTGATATTCTTTTTGCTTGGCATGTGCGCTTAAGTTGTCAATCGCTTGACTGATTTCGTCATTGCTATATACATGAGCACCACTATTAGTGCTATAGATGTTACGACTAGAACCGTAGTTCGCAGAAGTAGAGATATTGGTGATGGTATGACTCAAGGTATTATTTGGTTGAAAGGTGGTCTCGGCAGCACCACTCGTTTGTGCTATGCCCATTCCCAGTACTGACAAAATTAATAAAGCTTGTTTCATAAATTTACTACCTATTTGTTAATACAAGATTGCTCATCATCCGTGACAAAGCATCAATTAGTTTAGAGGACATAATCATCAAATAAACATGATAAAATCCTTAGTACAACAGCTCACTCTTTTTTCTACAGTAACTAACGCTGGTATTATTAGCAGCGCGGTCTTCTGCTTCATAAATCGTTTACTATCCATCCCATATATATATTGAGCTTATTTGTTATGAATATCGATTTTGTCACCTATTAGATGAGTCATTACGATGTCAAAAAAACAGCCTAATCGGCTTGCCCAACTTATCGATCATCAAGCTTTTGCTGGTAGCGCGCTACCCCAAACCCTTGCTGACAATATGCGTCTATATATTGAAGCAACCACTGAGATAAAAGAGCTTCTAATAGACTGTCTACCGGAAGAAATTCTTAGTACCTGCTGGGTCGTTGGCTTAACCTCTGAGCAATTAACACTCAGTGTGGGCTCAATGACCGCTGCTAACCATATTCGCTATTTACAGAACGCTTATTTGCAGATATTAACAGAGCAGTCGATTACATTTAAACAACTCAAGCAAATTCGCGTCGTTGTAGCTAAAATATCTGCGCATAGTCTTTCATCTAAAAAACCGTTAGCGCTATCAGCAACTTTATCAAAGTCTCACAAAGCCAATGAAAATCAGGCTCTTAGCCAAAACACAAAGCGGACTATATCACAGGCCGCAGAGCATGTCACCACTGATGAAAAGCTCAAAAAAGCACTTTTGCGCTTAGCAAATCATTAAAAATCCCGACTTCATAATGTAAAGTTATGTAACTATTTCCAAAAATTGTGGCCATTTACGCTAGGTTTTTGTAATGACGTAAACAAAAAAAATCATCTGTTAGTCAGCTTCACAATGTGAATACGACTAACAGATGATTTTTTGATTACCTACAGCGTCGGTATTATCTACGCTAACGTTGTATTATTTAAAAATACTTACTTATATATCTATGTATGAGAATATAAATTAACGGTTCTTATAACCATTTTATGTAATATTGCGTAAATGTTTCGATACTTCGTGTGTATTCCTGTATTCATCCTTCAACTGCTACCCCTTTTAGGGGCAAATATTCGATAGGACAGGTTACATTGTCATCAAAAGTTACAATTTCAAAGCTATCAGGATTAGACAATATCTCACGTACCAACAAATTGTTTAATGCATGACCAGACTTATAAGCGTTGAAACGACCCAAAATTGGATAGCCAATTAGATATAAATCGCCCAAAGCATCCAAAATTTTATGGCGCACAAACTCATCGTTAAAACGTAAACCTTCTTCATTAAGGATATTGGCCTCGTCGATGACAATCGCGTTTTCCATGCTACCGCCTAAAGCCAAGTTATTCTGACGTAGGGCTTCGATGTCTCGTAAAAAACCAAAAGTACGCGCTGAGCTCAGCTCTTCTATAAAGTTTTGCGTTGAAAACTGTAGCTGTGCATGCTGAAAGTTTTTATCAATAGCAGGATGATCAAAGTCAATCTCAAAATTTAATTCAAAGCCTTCATAAGGGCGTAGCTCTGCCCATTTATCGTCTACTTTTACTTTTATTGGTCTTACAATCTTAATGAACTTCTTTGAAGCTTCTTGCTCACAAAAACCAGCTTGCATCAACAACGCGACAAACGGTGCAGCACTACCATCCATGATAGGTATTTCTGATGCGGAAACACGAATCAATAGGTTATCAACACCCAGTCCAGCAATTGCACTTAATAAGTGTTCTACAGTACCTACACGTGCGCCACCGAATACGAGATTGGATGACATCATAGTATCTTGTACTAAAAAAGCACTGGCTGGAATTGGCTGACTGCCTTCAATATCTGAGCGCTCGAAAACAATACCAGTATCAACTGGCTGTGGATGAAACTCTAAATCAACAGGCTGACCACTATGGAGACCGGTACCTGTAACAGCTATTGCTGCTTTTATGGTTCGTTGGTTCATGGCTGTTTTCCCACATATTTTGTTACAATTGACCTAGTGTACCATTATCCACACCCCATTCGCCATAGTTAAAAAGCGTTAATTTTCTTATCTCTTTGATTGATAACACTTATCGTGATTTTTTTATTCGAATGAATTATATTTTATCGACCTATAAATTTCCTTAATAAACAGATAGTTAGGGATAAATATAATAATTACAGCATATATCGCATGGTACATGACTAAGGCATGTTTGATCCTTTAATCATGCACTGACAGAGACTATCGGTGAACGTTCAGCACGCTCTAATAACGGCTTACTAAAAAATAATGTTTCAAAACAAATCATTTCTTATGGACGAGCACAAAAAAACCAGCGACATAGCGCTGGCTTTTTCTGACCAATAATATTGCAAACCACCTATTTATTTTGTTGACGCTTTAAATAGTCTTGAATGCTGTTGGTCTTGGTTTTGGGCTGCTCTTGCGTCGGATTTGCACGCGCTAAACTATCTTGATGCAGTTGCGCTTGTGACTGCTTTTGGCTGTTTAAGGCACTGGTATGTACATTAGGATCAACAGGCTGTGTGCTATTGACAGAAGGTACTGGCTGCTCTACCACTTCTGGCTCTTGACCTGCATTTTCATCCAACGTCAAACCCGTTGCAATAACGGTCACATGTAGATCTTCACCCATTTTTTCATCGATGACAGAACCATAGAAGATATGGGCATCATCGATATCGGTAATTTCTTCGACGATTGCGCTGATTTTGCTCATCTCATCTAATGATAATGACTCAGAAGAGATAACGTTAACCAGTAGACCTTTGGCGTTTTCTAAACGTAAATCATCGAGCAATGGTGATCTAATGGCTTTTTCGGTTGCTTGACGCGCACGATCATCACCGCTGGCACGACCAATACCCATCATGGCGTGACCTTTAGCAGTCATCGCCGTACGGATATCGTTAAAGTCAATATTGATCATACCTTCGCTTGCGATGGTTTCAGCAATACCTTGCACGGCGTGTAATAACACATCATCCGCTTTTTTGAACGCATCTTGCATAGAGATATTGCCGTAGACGCTCATCAGCTTGTCATTTGGAATGGTAATGATAGAGTCAACGAAGTTGGTCAGTTGCTCAATACCAGCCTTAGCTGCTTTGATACGCTTCCCGCCTTCAAACTTGAAAGGTGTAGTCACAACAGCGACCGTCAATACTTCCATCTCTTTGGCAATACGAGCCACGACTGGTGCTGCACCCGTACCAGTACCGCCGCCCATTCCAGCGGTAATAAAGACCATATCTGAATGTTCGAGTAATGCGCGGATGGCTTCTTCTTCGCTTTCTGCTGCTTCACGTCCAACTTCTGGATTGGCACCAGCGCCTAGACCGCGGTTCGTTTTTGCGCCAAGTTGTAACTTATGCGGCGCTGTCAGACGATCAAGTGCTTGTTTATCCGTATTAGCACAGACGAACGTCACACCTCTAATTCCTTGTTGTACCATATGTTCAACCGCATTACCGCCACCACCACCCACACCGAATACTGTGAAGCTTGCTTGGCCGTTATTTTGAAGCTGGTTATCATCTGGCATGGTGTATTTTGACATAAAAAAGATTCTCCAGTTGCAGATAGCGTGATGGTCGATACATGGTAACGCACTCATATGACGCGCTATCGACTTACTATATATAAATGTATTTAAATAAAACAGGGCTATATCTTAAACCGTTAAGCTTGGACGAAAATATGTCATCATTGCTCAGGGTATTACTTTAAATGTTACTTTTGATATTACGTTATACGCTTAATTGTGGTACATCTTTCAAAACAACAACGCTTATTGTATAAGCATACTTTTATACAAATATTTTTATACCAACGTCGTTAGCAGCGGAGTTATAGTATCTTCTTGAGCACACTAGCAAAACGTTGCCCTGCACTTTGAAAGACGCCTGTTACTCTGTTTTTTTGAATCGCTTCCGGTTCGCTTTTTTCACTGTGGCGAAACTGCTCGCTTTGGCTATATAGTAGTGTACCAAATGCCGTTTGATAAGCGCGATCATTGACTTGGATATTTAGCTGTTTGAATGATTCGTCATTATCAAAGTGATTATAAGCGCTGATTGCTGGATGGGTATTGGTCAAAACGACTGGCATTTTAAGTAGCTTCTTAGCAAAGGGTATCATGCCTTTGATTACGCTACCGCCGCCTGTCAGCACGATGCCTTTATCAATATAGCTGATCAAATCCGCCTCATGCAATTGACGCGCCACTTCAGTAAAGATTTGCACATAACGCGCTTCAATAATACGGGCTAAATTATAAATACCAATATTAATCTCGTCGCTGGTCCCTTGCGGTTTAAAGATAAAGAACGAGCTAGGATCGACGCTATTGACATCGACCGTACCATGCGATTTTTTAAGCTTTTCAGCTTCTATCATCGATATACCGACATCTGCTGAAATATCCATCGTCACTTCATGGCTGCCAGTCGCGATACAATGCGTAAAAATCAACTTGTTTTCTTTATAAACACAGATGCTAGTCGTGCTCGCTCCGATATCAACCAAACAGACACCCTGCTGGCGTTCATCACTCATCAAGCTATATTCTGCACTGGTCACCGCATCGAAGACAATGTGATCGATGCCGACATCACAACTCTGCAATAGTTTTTGGATGTTCTGACGGCTGGCGACCGGCATCATCATCATGTGATACATCACGCTGATATTGTGCGCCACCGTCTCAATCGCATCGTCGACCATAAAGTCTTGTTCATCGACATAGATACCTTGCTGGCAACAATGCATCAAATAATAGTCTGAGGACAAGTCGCGTGATTTGGCGTTGGACAACGCCTGTACCATATCTTTGGCACGTACGACCTCATCCTCTACTAGTACTTCGCCTGCACTGTTTTTACTCAGGAGCTCAGGCGTTGCCAAGGTCAACCACACACTATGCACACGGCAATTGGCAGTATCTTCTGCTTCTTGAATGGCTTGCCTGATAGCGCCTTGCAAGCGTTCGCGATGTTTTATTTGACCTTGATAGAAGTCACTATTTTTGACTTGCCCTACACCCATAATACGAATGTCTTTTGCAGAGACAACGCTGCCAATAACGACATACACTGCCGTGGCACTTAGATGGACAACAACCAGATTTTCAGTATTTTTCATGGTACCAGACAAATTATCGCTAAACAGGAGACCAAATGACGTCTCCATTAAATCATTAAAAAAATCACCATCTTTCCGCCGTTACATCCTACCGCACCTACAATCTCTATGCTAAATAAACAAAGTGTCATGAAGTACTGGTGGTTTATCAACTACTTTTGCTTACTGTTTTTACTACTCACTATTTTTTATGACAGTCAGCTTTTTGGTGCTTCGATTTCTGGTTGTGCCATATTCCAAGCGATGGTAAAGCCATTTTTATAACGTAAATCTACAGACTGTATCTCATTTCGGCGATTACTTAATTGATTACCTAGTAATTGACTAAGATTCAGCAGCTTTTGCGCGGTATTTTCATTATCAACAATGACTCGCTGACCGTTATCAAAACGAATGAGCCATGTCATTCTTGGCGACAGGATAATATCTGCAACTTGCATATCGAGTGGTGCATACCAATCGTTGATTTGTTGCATCTGTTGCATGATGACCGGCGCTTGCGTTATCTCACCTTGCAAAGTGGCAAACTGGGCTTGGGTCAAATCCTTACTATCAGCAGGGACAAAAACAATCCCCTTTGCATCAACCAAACGTTCTGTACCAAAATTTGCAACTGCCTGCTTGGGCAGCGCTGTGACCACAATGCCACGTTGCCAGTCACGAGTCACACTCACTTGATCCACCCAAGCAAGACCCGTAGTAATATCTCTTAATGCTTGTAGATCAGAAGTAAAAAAACTGCTCACTTTCTGTTGGTTCATGACTTGCTGTAGCTTTTGGTACTGAGCAACCGTAAGTCCCTTATTGCTGACATGAATGACAGCTGGAGGCGCATCACGTAAGGCTTTGCCACCCATAATTAATATAAGCACTAGCAAACCTAACACCAATACCATAAAAAAATATCTGACCGAATTCGGTACTTGGAAGTTAGATGTTGGACGACGGGCTTTATCACTCATCAAGTCAGTTACGTCGTTGACAGTTTGAGCCATAATGACCTTTGTCCCTGTTTTTGCATAAAGCTATTTGCATGAAGCCAATAGTGCTTTTGTTAAAGGTGAGTCTGCTTATATTTTGCAGCGACATATTAAACGAATATACTATCAAAAATTTTATCTAAAAACGTCTTTGAGACGCTATCATTCTCGATTAAGCGTCTATTTCTCTCGATTTACAACGCAAGGTCATAAATCATTCATAAATATCACTAAAACGATTCAATAATTACAATATTAACGTATTTTGCGGTCAAACAATAGCCTAACCCCTACTACGGACAACGAATTTACACAAGTTTACATGAAGCTGTGGTATAGCAGGGCTAGCGATACATTCAATTATGCTTATGTTTGCCAACAACCAACAGTATAAGTGCTATTCGAACGGTTATTTTTACTCGTTAATAGCCGTTTTTTAACATCTATGCTATCAATAATTCTGTCATAAACTGCGTCATTCATATTAACCTAGATAAAAACATCTGAGCTAAGGTTACCAAGTGTTTACAACGTTTGCGCAAGGATATGCCAGCACAGTGTATCAAAATCCATACCACGCGCCTTAGCTGCCATCGGTACCAAACTATGACTGGTCATACCTGGTACGGTGTTGATTTCAAGTAACCAAAAATTGCCCGCCTCATCTTGCATGGCATCGATACGCCCCCAGCCTTTTGCGTCTACTGCGCGAAATGCTGCAAGGCTCAAGTCTTGTAAATGCTTTTCATCAGCATCACTCAAGCCGCAAGGAATATAGTAGCTGGTATCGTTACGATTGTATTTGGCTTCAAAATCGTAGAAGTTGGTAATATCAGCAGGTTCAAGACGGATGACCGGATAGGCTTCGTCATCGATAATGACAATCGTAAACTCGCGACCAGTAATCCAGCGCTCAGCCATGACCGCATCACCGCACTGTACCGCTGTTGCATAAGCCGCTGGCAACTCGTCAAGATTGTTGACCTTGGTCATGCCAATACTGGAGCCTTCATGAACGGGCTTGATAATAAGTGGCAGACCTAGCATGTTAACCACTTGCTGCCAGTCGGTATCGGCCGTCAATAGTGAAAATGGTGCCGTCGCTAAGCCGCAGCCTTGCCATAATTGCTTGGTACGAACTTTGTCCATGCCTAGCGCTGATGCCAGAATACCTGAACCCGTCTGCGGAATATCAAACCATTGCAACACGCCTTGTAGCAAGCCATCTTCGCCGCCGCGACCATGCAACACGTTAAACACGCGATCATAGTCACGAAGCTCAGTAATGTCTTGATGCTTAGGGTCAAAATGAGTGGCATCAACGCCTTGGTTTTGTAGCGCCTGCAATACAGCGGCACCACTATCCAATGATACGCTGCGCTCATTGCTGCTGCCACCATAAATGACAGCTACTTTACCAAATTGTCCAGCATCTTTTACTTCTTTGGCATCAGCGTTCAATGGTTTGTCTTGGTTCGACTGGTTGTTTTCCATATCATTTTTTTCTGCTTGTGCAGCAGCGGCTAGAGCGGACTCTGGATTGATAATGGCTGTCTTATCCTCAGCAGCATCAATAGCATCATTATTGTTTATACTTTCTTGATTATCGTTCGTTGTCATAAGGACAGTTCCTAAAATTTTTAGCTTACTGAATGTAAAGGTTATTGGCAGCCAAGTCGACAGCAATCTGTCCCACATTACCTGCACCCTGAGTAATGAGCATGTCATTGGCTTTTAGTAAACGTTGCATGACAGGGGCTAAATTATCTTTATCAATAATCGTCGGCTCAACCTCACCACGCAAACGAATACTGCGCGCTAGTGACTTGGTATCAGCGCCTGTAATTGGTGTTTCACCTGCTGAATAGACGTCTAACAATAATAGCTCATCTACGCTTGAGAGCACTTCGACAAAGTCATCAAAGCAATCACGGGTACGGCTGTAACGATGCGGTTGAAATAGCATTACCAAACGACGATCAGGGAAACTTTGACGAGCGGCCTTAATGGTGGCGTCGACTTCTTTTGGGTGATGACCATAGTCGTCGATCAATAAGACATTACCATCATCGATATCGACAGAGACATGCTGCTCAAATCGACGACCAACGCCTTCAAACTTCTGCAAAGCGCGTTTGATCGCTTCATCATCGACACCTTCATCGGTCGCCATGGTGATAGCGGCAAGTGCATTGTAGACGTTATGCGTACCAGGAATATTAAGCGTCAAGCGCAAAGGCTCACGGTCACGGCGCAATACTGTGAAGTGCGTTTTAGTGCCTTCCGTCACCAAGTCAACGCCTTGTACATCGTTAAAAGGTTCAAGCCCAAAGGTCAAGACTGGGCGACCGATATCATCAATCATTGCATACAATTCTGGATCATCGCCGCACACCACTGCCAAGCCATAAAACGGCATGTTTTGCAAAAACTGAATATAAGCCGCTTTTAATTTATCAAAACTATTCTCATACGTTTCCATATGGTCTTGGTCGATATTGGTCACAATCGCTGCCATTGGATGTAAAGACAAAAACGATGCATCAGACTCATCGGCTTCTGCCACCAAGAAACGGCTACTACCAAGTGCGGCATTTTTGCCAGAGGCGTTCAGCTTACCACCAATTACGTAAGTAGGATCGAGCTGCCCTTCTGCCATCATCGTGGTTAGCAAACTGGTCGTGGTGGTTTTGCCATGCGCGCCAGCAACCGCAATACCATGACGATAACGCATTAATTCACCCAACATATCGGCACGGCGTACCACTGGCAGACGCGCTTCTAATGCTGCTTTTACTTCAGGGTTGCTGCGATCAATCGCTGATGAGACGACAATAACATCCGCATTGGCGATGTTTTTGGAGTCATGACCGATCGATATGTCGATGCCAATCTGCTGTAGGCGCTTAGTCACCAAGCTTTCTGCGATATCAGAACCACTGACTTGATAGCCTTGATTGTTCATTACCTCTGCGATACCGCACATACCTGAACCGCCAATACCAACAAAATGCAAATGCTGAATACGGCGCATCTCTGGTATTTCAATCAAACGCTTAGGTAAGGCTTTCGCAGAGGTAGACATAAGGATCTCTCTTTATTAAAGGTCAATAAAATTTGGTAAATTAAAAATAATGGGGATGAGTTACAGGCTACAACGCTTGCCAAATAATATCGGCAACTTGCTTACTCGCACTACGATTGGCCAATGCATGACCTTTTTTTGCCATCGTTAAGCACTTTTCTCGATTAAGTACAGCAAGCTCATCACTCAAACGCTTGGCTGTCAGCTCAGCTTGCGGTAACAAGACTGCCGCATCATGTGAGGTTAGCGTGCGAGCATTAGCCGTTTGGTGATCATCAACGGCATGTGGTAACGGCACAAAAATAGCAGCAATTCCAACGTTTTGGATTTCGGTAACGGTCAATGCACCTGCACGGCAAACAATCATATCAGCCCAATTATAAGCCGCTGCCATATCATCGATAAAAGGCTGTACCGTAAACTGATGCCTGCTTAAGTCTTCGCTATCGTAAGCTGCTTGCGTGGCGGCCTCATTGTTACGCCCGCATTGGTGACGCACTTCAAAAGGCTCGTTTAGCAATGCAAGCGCTTTTGGCACGGTGTCATTTAAGGCTTGAGCGCCAAGTGATCCGCCTACTACCAACAATTTAAGCGGTGAGCGATCATTCACATCATAGCGTACCGTTGGCTCTGCGACACCTGTAATGGCATTGCGCACTGGATTGCCCACTGTCTCAAGCTTGGCATTCTGCGCACTATTAGCAAAGGTATCCTCAAACGCTTGTAACGTCTTGGTCGAAAGCTTAGACAGATAGCGATTGCTCATGCCAGCGATGGCATTTTGCTCATGGATAATCAGTGGCGTATTGGTTAGACGTGCAGCGATACCACCAGGTGCAGTCACATAACCACCGAATCCAACGACCACATCAATCTGATTACTACGAATCACTTTTACGGCAGCCATCGTCGCTGACAGCAGAGTCATTGGTAGCTTTAATAGTCGACCAACGCCTTTACCACGCAGCCCTTGCATATTAATAGCATGAAAAGTATAGCCAGTCGGTTTGACTAAACCATTTTCCATTCCGTTTGGCGTTCCTAACCAATGAATGACCGCACCGCGTTGGGTCAGCTCATCACTAACGGCAAGCGCTGGAAAAACGTGCCCGCCAGTACCAGCTGCCATCATCAATATATGCGGTGTTTTCATGAACGCCTGCCTATCTTTACTTTATTTATATGAAGGGTTTATCTCGCTGCCGTGACGTCTTTTATAAAAAATAATGACCTAGCCAAAGCCCGCATAGTATAGAGGAAATCATCGTCTTATATACAGCACTTTATGCAGCAAAAATAACAAAAATCCAAGCCATGATCGGTCACAGCTTGGCGTCGTGTAATGCTAATAAACGGTAAGAAAAATCAATGACTAACAATACCTTAAAATATGGGTTTTACGTAGTCAAAGTATTCCTTAACATAGCTAAAGCTATGCAGTAAATTTATTCTCAATCGCCATGATAAAATCGGTTGCGATATCTGTACCGCATTGATCATCAATCTCACGCACGCATGTTGGGCTAGTAACGTTAATCTCAGTGATACGCCCACCGATTAAGTCTAGACCAACGAACATCAGGCCTTTTTGTTTGACGATTGGTGCCACAACTTCTGCTACTTGGCGTTCGATATCAGTCAATGGCATGGCCACGCCGCTACCACCAGCTGCGAGATTACCACGGGTCTCCCCTTTGCTTGGAATACGTGCCAAGCTATAATCTATCACGACGCCGTCGACGATTAATACACGCTTATCGCCTTCCTTAATCTCTGGCAAGTAACGCTGCGCCATGATTGGCAGCGTCTCAAGTTCAGTCAGCACCTCTAACGTTACACCAATATTGGGACTATCGGCGGTCAGACGGAAGATGCCAGTTCCACCCATGCCGTCTAGTGGCTTGACGATGACATCCTGCTGTTCAGCGATAAACTGACGGATATGTGCCTGTTTACTGGTCACAATCGTCGGGCTCATATACTCGCTAAACCAAGTGGCAAATAATTTTTCATTACAATCACGGATCGCTTGTGGATCATTAACTACGAGCACGCCTGCCGCTTTGGCGTGATCGAGCATATAAGTCGCATAAATAAAGCGCATATCAAACGGTGGGTCTTTACGCATCAAAATCACGTCATAGCCACTGACTGGACCTGTACTTTTATCACCCAACGTATAAAAATCTGCTGGATCACGCTTAACCGTAAGCGGCTGAGTATCAACCATCAGCTGTCCACGATCCAACCATAAGTCATGAATCTGACAGTAGCCAAGCTGATGCCCGCGATCTTGAGCGGCCCACATCATTGCCAAGCTGGTGTCTTTTTTATAATTAACCCGCTCGATAGGATCCATGATGACGAGTATTTTTAACGATTTTTTTTGATTTTCTTGGCTCATGATAAGGCTCACTTACGTTATATTATTATTAAAACAGATTCAAACTTCAGTGCCCAACTATACGCCGTACTGCGCGCGGTAATGTTGCATTTTAGCTAATTGAGTCGCATCTTTGTACTGGCTCTCACCGTCTGACAAATAGCTGATTAAGTCGTCAATATCCACTAGTGCGCGCACTGGCACTTCTAGTGTAGCTGCAAGCTCTTGAATAGCAGAATGCTCAGCCAAGCCTTTTTCTTTACGATCAAGAGCCACGATAATACCTGCCACACTGGCACCTGCTTGCTCTAAAATATCGACCACTTCGCGCATCGCTGTGCCAGCCGTAATGACATCGTCAAGTACCCAAACTGCTTTGCCACTTACATCAGCGCCTACTAAATTACCACCTTCACCGTGGGTTTTGGCTTCTTTACGGTTATAACCCCACTTAGCATTGATACCATGATGGTGCCATAAGGCTTGCGCGGTGGCAGCCACAAATGGAATACCTTTATAAGCGGCGCCAAAAATAACCAGCTCTTGCTCATCTGTACCGTTATTGCTAGCAGCCATTTGTTCAGCCAAGGCATCGGCATAACCGCGCGCTAGTAACGACAACATTTCACCCGTCGCTAGCAAGCCAGCATTAAAAAAATACGGACTAATGCGACCAGACTTGAGTACAAACTCACCAAACTTCAGGACTTGGTTGTCTAAGGCCAATTGAATAAATTGATGAGATGAAAACGTGGAGTCTTGAGAGCGTGCTACGTGAGACATTATGACATTCCTATCAGCAAAAAGAGGGGCGAAAAACTGGCATTATTGTACGCATTATTGATCAGCTTGACCAACCATTGATCTCATAATCCTGCATATTGGCATAGCGAGTCAGTAAGCCACTACGTGATGAGACATTAAAATAGCTTTGGCCATCGTTCCGTACTTGTATCTCCCAGCCCAAATGATAAGCGGCAACAATAATGTGACCAGAAAACATCCGAATTTGACGATACGCGTGCCGCTGCGAGGGCTCATAAACAATCTGACTAAGCAAATAGCTACGTACATGCTGACATATTTGCGCAGCGCTATAGCTATGATTGATACTTTTGCGCGTACTACACTGTTTTAGAGCGTGGACAGCAGCACTACAGGCCATAATATCTGTCGCTAAACTGCCCTCTCCTGTCTCAAACTGCTGCGGCTGCAAAACCACTTGCCAATCATCGGCATACAGACTATTAAGCAATTCATCAGGATTATAACGCTTGGTCAATGCTCGTAGCGATGCTGAAGCGTCGTGGCGTTTATTATCTGACTCAATCATTTCAGAGCGATCAGCAGGCCTAAACCCAAAGCGGTGCAGTTTTGGATAAGCACGAATGGCCTTTTGGATATCTGACATATCTAACATAGTCATATCGGATAATGCTGATAACAATGGCTGCTCACTATGATTCTCATAAAAGTTATCAGGCAACTCGATAAGCTTGGCAGCATTGAGTAATGACAAATGCTCAGCCAGCGCTTCTGAAGCAATCAGTGCCCATTTCGAAAAGCGATCTTCATTGGGCTGATAGAACCGTGCAGAGCTACCGTAAAGCCGTCTTAATTGACCATTTAAGCGCCTAGCAGGCTCTGGGATATCAGTTAAAGGCCGTGCAGGGTCAAGGGGAGATTGTCTGGGATCAAAGTTTGGGTGGACGATTGCAGGCTGCTGTGAATCAGCTAGCATAGACGATTGCTCAGCCTTTTTTTGCACATGGTTTTCTGCCAGCTTACCGCCTTCTGCTGCCAGATTAGCATGAGACAAACGGTCATCAGAAGTAGAAGGCTGGGTCATGAAATCTCCATAGTGTATAAAATATAAAACGAATAAGAATGCTTAAATCAGGCAATTGTCTTACTCTTAAGGGCTTACTCTTGATGGTTCAAAATGTCACGGTAACCTGCTTGCCAGTCAGGATAATCCAGCCAAGCTAACGGAATGTTGCTATGCAAGCGCTTCCCCGTAACCGCTGTTTTTGAATGATCCATAGCAGGCGGCGTCTCACCTATTTGCTCGCTTAACCAAACGCCTAGCTCATAAGTAGTGACGGGCTCATAGTCAGTGGCGATATAGAGTGACTTTGGTGCGTCAATGGTCAGGACGTTGGTGATAATATTGACCAAATCACGATCCATAATACGATTACTCCAGTGCTGTGCGGCTACTGGCTCTTTTTGTTTCTCTTTGGCTTTGCGCAGGCGCATGAGACGCGCGCGACCATAAATACCGCTCGGACGAATGATAATAGCTTTATCACTAAAGCCTTGCTGCAAGACTTGTTCTGCTTGCAAGATTACCTTTGATGCTTCGCGCTCAGGACTGACAGGCGCGGTATTTTCATCGATCCATTCACCAGTATCTTGCCCATAAACACCCGTTGAGGAAATAAAGACAATACGTTCAAGGTTGGTTAACTTTGGAGCAAGCATCGCCAAATGCTGGTTAATCGCCAAGTAACTCTCGTGATAGCCGCTGGTTGAATAGTCATCGGGCGTGACGATAATCGCCATATGTGTAAAGTCTTGCAGCTGCTCAGCGGTCAATGTCAACGCATCGGCTTGCATAAACGTTGCCTCACTATCCAGATGATAGTGCTCGCGTTCATTGCGTGCCAGCCCAGTAACGTTAAAGCCATCTTGCGCAAGCTTGTTGGTGACCGGCAAACCGATATCACCTTGTCCGATAATCAGTAAATTTTGCATACTCATCATTTATCCTTTATTCGAACGCCATTTCTAATGACTGCTTATCTATCTTTTTAATAATAAGTGCTAAAAATAACGTCTATATGACAGCTGCACATCGTCATTGGCATCGATGCGATCTTGCCACTCATAGTTGGCATTGATACGTAATGCTTGTTTTTTATCGATATCGTATTGCAGACCCAAAGTTGAGACCGGCTGCCAGTAATGACCGCGAGCATTAGACTCATCGCTGCTGCCATGATACCAATATGGCAATTGCAATTCAGCCTGCGCACGTAACTGATTGTTAATTTGATAACGGCAACCAGCATTCACACCTGCGCCTACGCGAAAGCCTTTGTTAATACCGCGCCCTGCTTGTCCCGTGCCTGATAGCAAGGTGTAACATAACTGCGGCGGCATCTCGCCAGTACCAGCGCTTGGCGTACCAAATGCCCACGACCAGCCAGTCTCATAACCCACGCTCCCAACCAAATGATCCGTGCCATCTTGCTGTGAACCATCGTTTACTCGGGTCGCCTCGACACTGACGCCCCAAGTTTTGCCTTGCTGAGCGCTATTTACTGGGTTAAATGAGCGTCCGCGCAGCAGTGTAAAATTCTGCAAGACCACACTGTCCGGCTGTTTGTGGTTGCTATGGCTATCATCTTTGTCATAAAGACGTAGCGTCGCTGCCAGCCCTTCTAAATTAAAAAACTGTGAAAAACCAGCGGCCCGATCAAGGGTGTCATGAAAGCCTGCACGCACACCCACAGCGATATAATTATTGTCACCGTGCTGTCCGATACCAATCTGCGCCATTTGCAATGGATGTCTGTCTATTGGATTGTTGTTGGCAGCGACGATAGGTAAGTTGCGTATGGTTTTACCATCTGCTGACATACTGGATGTTGGATTGCGCTCTGCGGATTTAATCTCTTGAGCAGCTTCTTTAGTCAATGGCTGATAACTCAGCTTAGCGGAGGCCTTGGCTTGGTTAAGCGCGGCTTGACGTACGGTATTGTCAGCTGGCGTATAACGAGGGTTTGCCAGTAAGTCTTCTTCATTAAGCAGCTGAATGACGTCAGAGGGTACGACGGCATAAGGCAATCGGCTTAATAAATGCTGCTGCGGACGTACGACATCGATGAGGCGCAAAACCTCAGAGGCGCAGTTATCGGTGGTGAAATAATACGGTAATTCTAATCCTTTGGTTTCCCAAACATGCAACATGATTTGTTGCACCTCGCTTGGGGTCAAGTTCAACTGATACGTCCACGCATCGCGCTCATCGTCTTGCAAATATTTCGCCAGTTTTTCTGGGTAAGGATCGATTTCAATGGCGTTATCATAGAGACCTGTCATGGATTTGATGGCATAAACTGGAAAACTATCGTTTGGATCACCATCGACCGTATAATTCAGCGCGTAGGCATGATGAATCTGACTGGGATCAGCCACACTGGCCTTTGAGTCAATACGCAACAAGGTATGGGCAAAGGCTGATATGGGATTGTCCAAATACTCTTCGGCAAACATAATAGACAGCTGCTCAGGTGCCAGCTTTTGCATCCACTCATCCAGCTCTGGACACTCAGCTTGCCAGCTTGTCTTATCAATATTTAGCGTATCAGTCAGCCATTGTACGCGCGCTGGAAAACGGCAGAGCACCGAATTATTAGCGGTATTATCTTTGACAACCGTATTATGAGTCGGTGCTAATTCTTCAGCCAGAGCGACCAACAATGCATCAAGCTCTGCGCCTGAGTCTTGCGCACCTTTTTCACTTAAAAAGAAGCTAGCATCATCAACGAGACTTGTGTCTTTTTTCTTACCAATTAGATTCTTTTGATCATCAAAGAAGTACAATAAACGTCGCCATGTCGTATGCTGGGCTAGGTTTTCTGTTTTTGCTTGCTCGCGCCATGATGCTAGCAGCTGTTCTGCCTTGGTGTTGCTAGCGACAATATGACTAACGTTATTATCGACACTGCTAGTAGTAGTATTAGTGCGCAGATGATCAGTGACATCTTTATTTGAGGTGCTATTTGGCTTGATGTTATTATTTAGCCCAGCATCAGCTTTGTTATCCAACGCTAGCTCACCTGTGGTCACAAGCTCTGCGGGGGTTGGCAAAAATGCTTGCGCTTGTACTGTCAGTAACAGACCTGCAACCGTTAATGGTAAACGCGCGCGCCTGCTCACCTTTGTTGGCGTACAGTCTGTCGCCAAAAAGTTGCAATGCACCACAAGGTTTGAATATATAGACATGAGTAATATCTCGCACTGTAGAAGCCATACGCTCATCGCGTTTTTGGGTCTATCGAATCGTCAGAAGAAGGTTGTTATTAGCTGTTTTTTAGAGAGTTTTGCTATCAATTAATAAAAAATTGGTAATGACAAGTATTTGCTACGCACTTATTAACAAATTATAAAAAGAGAGCACTATGTCCACGACACCGCCAATGATTATAAAGGACGGGCGCTTATCCTCAGCCACTTGGCTTATGTCGCCGAACTATAATAAACGACCCGACAACCTGACTATTGACACCATTGTCATTCACAATATTAGCCTACCACCGAATGAGTTTGGCGTCTGCGGCAGTGATGGCGTTCATTATGTAAAAGCATTATTTACCAATCAATTGGACTGGGATGCGCATCCTTATTTTCAAACCATTCAGGGCGCAGAAGTCTCAGCACATTTATTTATAGAACGTGATGGTGCTATCACTCAGTTTGTAAACTTTGCCGAGCGCGCGTGGCACGCAGGCAGATCCAGCTACCTTGGTCGTCCTGAATGTAATGATTATAGCATTGGCATCGAGCTTGAAGGGTCAGATTTTGTGTCCTTTACCTCGGTGCAATATGACACACTTGCAGCCGTTATCGCTGCGCTATATGACGCCTACCCCAAAACCCGCCGACACTTAACCGGTCATAGCGATATCGCACCGGGTCGAAAGACAGATCCTGGCGATTATTTTGACTGGCCAAAGTTACGTAAACGGGTAGGAAAAAACCTTACGGACTAGGGCGTGTCCTCAATTCAACTGATAGCGATCTAAATGGGCTAAAAATGGTTAAATCTTGCCAATCATCGTCAAATAGCTAGGTAATATCTCGATATTATCTGCGCTCTTTTCCTTGTTTGACTACAATTTACCTCACTTTTATCACCATTTTTAAAATGAGGACACGCCCTAGCTTATCTAAGCACCCTGAAGCAATTCCACATCCAATCCATTTATCTCGATTATGAAAGTGCTATAATCCGTCAGTTTTTTGATAACAGCAACTCAGTAAACAATTATTAGTAAACAACTAGCAGTAAACAACTTAGCAAAATAGGTTCTCATGGCAAAAAGTCGGTTATTTCGCTCAACCATGGTCGTCAGCAGCATGACCATGCTGTCCCGTATCTTAGGTCTGGTACGCGATGTCGTATTATTAGGGGTGTTTGGCGCAGGTGGTCTGATGGATGCCTTTTTGGTCGCCTTTAAGATACCTAACTTTTTGCGCCGTCTGTTTGCTGAAGGCGCTTTTAGCCAAGCTTTCGTGCCAGTACTGTCCGAATACAAAGAAAAATACAGCTTACAACAGGTACAGATATTAGTCAGTCGTACCTCAGGTGCCCTATTGTTGATTTTGTCGATGCTCACTGTGGTCGTCATTCTAATGGCACCATGGGTAGTGACGTTATTTGCTCCCGGATTTGCTGACCAGCCTGGTAAGTTTGCCATCACGGCTGAGCTACTGCGCCTTACCTTTCCTTATTTATTATTTATTTCTATGACCGCTTTTGCTAGCGGTATTCTGCAAAGCTACGGGCGTTTTGCTGCGCCCGCTTTTGCACCCGTACTGTTAAACTTATGTATGATTGGCGGCGCATTAATTTTTGCCCCTATGTTCGACACACCGATTATGGCGCTCGGTTACGCTGTTGCAATCGCCGGTTTGCTACAGTTCCTCATACAGCTGCCGCAGTTATGGCAACAAAAGTTGCTGGTCGCACCTAAGATTGACTTTCAGCACGAAGGCGTTAAACGTATCTTGAAGCTTATGCTGCCTGCTATCTTTGGTGTCTCTGTCACTCAGATTAATCTGCTCCTCAATACTATTTTCGCCTCGTTAATGATTGGTGGTTCGGTTTCTTGGCTTTATGCGGCAGAACGTATGAGTGAGTTGCCGTTAGGACTGATTGGTGTAGCGATTGGTACGGTCATTTTGCCCAGTTTGTCGAAAAGCGAAGCCAAAAAAGACGATGTTAGCTTTAAAAAGACCATTGATTGGGCAGCACGACTGATTATTTTGGTGGGTGTGCCAGCGTCAGCCGCCCTATTTATACTGGCTGATGTGCTGATGCAAGCGCTGTTTTTACGCGGTGAATTTACCTTGCGTGATGCGCAGATGAGTTCGCTGGCATTACGCAGTATGGCAGGTGGTATTTTAGGCTTTATGCTCATTAAAATCTTTGCGCCAGCGTTTTTTGCCCGTCAAGACACTAGAACACCAGTAAAAATCGGTATCGTATCGGTATTTGCCAATATGGTTTTTAGTGTGATATTTATCGGGATATTTTACTTTTTAGAGATACCTCTGCATGGTGGTCTTGCCCTTGCGACCACAGGAGCGGCCTTCGTAAACGCGGGCTTATTATATTATTTCTTACATAAGCGCGATATTTTCCGTTTTGGCAGCCACTGGAAAAAGCTGTTTGCTCAGTTTGCAATCTCTACCGCTTCTATGGTTGCTGTTCTTTATATCATGTTACCTTACTTCCCAGCCGATGAGGCTCAGTGGCGACGTATCGCGGCTCTGCTCATCATGTGTGCGGTTGGTGCCCTAGTTTATGGGGTGGTATTATTAGCAACAGGCTTCCGTCCGCGTCAGCTAAAGCATGGCTAATTTATTTGTGAACGCTGAATAAATGACTTACTAAACCAAAACAAGCTTAATATGAGAATTGACAGTGAATGCCGCTGATAGTTGTCATAATCGATTATTGATAAATAAATGAAATTTGAGGTTTACTATGACAGTCGAATATTCAACGTTACGACGCTTACCAATGCTACTAACTGCTGGTGTATTAAGCACCGGACTACTAATCAGCGGGTGTAGCAACAACGATAATGTAGAAGCCGATAGCACAGCTGCCGTGGCTGGAAACCCTGAAGTCGATGCAGCCAATCAGACGGCAGACGTTGATGCAAATAACACAGTGGCAAGCGAGCAAATGACGGATAGCGCTAAAGATGAGACAACCATTGATAGTGATAACATCAACCCAATCACTGCTTCATCCAAACAAAAAAGCTTAGTGACCAATCCGACTGAAGCTGGTACGCCAGAAGACACCGTCAAACAGGCACTAAATAGCTTATATTATGGCGATGTAAAAGAAGCGGTTGGATACTATCAAGTAGATATGGCGAATTTCGAAAAAGAGCTTGCCAAAACACAATCCGCTTTTCAGCAGACTGTCGATGGCGTTACTATCACTGATACTAAGTATAATGATGACAAGACTCGTGCCACTATTACTGGTGAGTTGATGCTCAAAGGACAAAGCGAACCTGCGCCATTGACCTATCAGCTACAGAAGATAGAAGGTCAATGGAAGATCTTGGGTTAAGCTATTTTAGCTTACTTATCTGAAGCGCCATCCGATGTCACTGCTTTACCCAGCATCACGACATCAGCAATAAACCCTTCCATATCGCAAACTTCTGGCATGTAGCCCCACTGCTCAAAGCCAAGTTTACGGAAAAGTCCTAAACTTGGCTGATTGTGAGCAAAGACAAGCGCGATAATATTTCGAATGCCCAAGCTTGGCGCTTGCGTCAACATCCAGCGTGTCAACAAGCTACCTAGGCCTTGACCCTGATAATCTTGATTTAGATAGACGCTGATCTCAGTGCTGATATGATAGGCTGTCCGCGCATACAAATCACTGTAGCTGCCCCATGCAATTATCGGCGACTGCGCTTGCTCTGCATCATCCCCTCCTCGCAATGTTTTGACCACATATATGGGCCTTGTTGGACTGCTTAGATGCTCATCAAACCAAGCAGCTCGCTCATCTACGGTTACCAATGCAAGGTTAGCTGTTGCTTGTTTAGCAGGTATGCTTTGATTATAAATGGCTAAGACTTCTGCTAAATCTTCTTTACTCGCACGCTGCACAACAAACTGATCAGCGAGCTGATGTGTCGATAAATCAGTTGATATAGCGTTCAAGGCAACATCAGACATAAGATCTCCATAATTTTTAGCATTATTATCGGCATCATCGATAATAGTGAATAATAGTCATACTGATAACACAAGCAAGTACAAATAATTCATAAAGAATGACCACGCTGAGTGACTGATACTTTCACTATGCGTCGACTATAGGATGTTAGTGGGGCTATTTTACTTTATAATGGCTGCTTTTAGACACATCGATTGTTAGTATAGGTGTGTTTTTTCGTTTTTTATCTGGTCTTATCATAGCTGAAAACTTATGAACACCTATTTTCTTGAGCAACTGATTGCGTCGCCGAGCGCTTTGCCTGCACATACAAATCCGATAAATCTAGCACCTTGTGCGCTGACTATCGGCAATTTTGATGGCGTACATCTGGGTCATCAAGCGATGCTGGCTCAAGTTCGTGAG
This sequence comes from Psychrobacter sp. Pi2-51, assembly GCF_904846665.1. NCBI lineage: Bacteria > Pseudomonadati > Pseudomonadota > Gammaproteobacteria > Moraxellales > Moraxellaceae > Psychrobacter > Psychrobacter sp. Pi2-51. Next base: position 141,249 of record NZ_CAJHBP010000007.1, on the reverse strand, counting down.
ATTGCCCAAGCGCAAAATCTTGGCTCTGCCGTCATGATATTTGAGCCACAGCCTCGTGAATTTTTTGCCCCTACTACTGCCCCCGCACGCCTGACCAATCTAGCCGAAAAGCAAGCGCTGCTAGCAGAGCATGGGGTCGAGACTTTGATTGTAGCGAGCTTCGATACTGATTTTCGTTCGCTGTCAGCACAGGCATTTGCAGATATATTGGCTAAGCGTTTGAACGTAAAAGCATTGGTACTGGGTGATGACTTTCGCTTTGGTCATGACCGTACTGGCGACAGTCAGTTTTTGCGGGATTATGGCTTGGATGTGACCAATCTGCATACCGTTATAGATAACGGCGGTAAGGCTTCCCGTATTAGCTCCACTCGCGTTCGTGACTTGTTATTGGCTGGTGATATTGACGCCGCTAACACGCTGCTTGGTCGTGATTACGCAATTACAGGCATAGTTGTTGGTGGCGATCAGATAGGCCGCACCATGGACTTCCCTACGGCTAATATCGATTTGCAGCGCTTAAAACCTGCTTTGCATGGTATCTTTGCCGTCGATGTGGTGAGTTTAGATGATCATGGTAAAGTCATCGCTAATGGTTTAGCCGCGCAAGCGATTAACGGAAAATCAGGCGTAACAGGTTTGCGTCCACACAGCTTGTTTGGCACAGCCAGTATTGGTATTAGACCCTCTGTTGATAAAGGCAGTGACTGGCGTTTAGAAGTACATTTCCCAGAATTGCAGGCTGATTTATATGGACTAAATTTACAGGTTCGTTTTTTACATTATTTGCATGGTGAACGACATTATGATGGCTTAGAGGCGCTAAAAGTCGGTATTCACAATGATGTAAAAGCGTTGCTTGAATGGCGAGCCGAGCAGCCTAACTAGAATGTAGGAAAGTCTCGAACTTAGATTATACGCATTGCATTCAAGATATAGAAAAGCAAAACCCACGACATTCTAAATACAATGTCGTGGGTTTTTGCTTTTCTATGCTTCTTGTTTGTCTTTTAGATTAATCTATCTTGTAGATTATTTTTTACGCATCTGGATGCATACGCACGTTTAAATCATCGATGACTTCTACCCATTCCGCATCTTTTTCCCATTCTTCTTGTAAAAAAGCACGTTGATTGTCTGTCCAAACTTTTGCCTCTACTAGCTTTTCTTCTTTTGCCAATTGGTGTTTTTCAACAAAGTTATCAATCGCTTCATCTGAGCTATCAAGTCCCAATTGAGCAAATAACTCATTCATATTATATTCAGGTTCACCCAACATACTTTTCTCCTTATATGGTGCATATTTTAGTTTTATTTATTATTTAGGCTAACCACTTTATTGTAGCAAGCTTTATTCTAATAACTGTTAACCAACGTTTATCTAACGTTATCAATTGTATTAATAGTTGAGCCTCAAACATTAATACAATTGATAAGAGCGATTAAAAATAACAGATATTTAAACGTAAAAAAGCCTTCAAACAAGAAGGCTTTTTATACATAACACGATTGCAAGTAGCACTAAAGTTTTAGCAAGCTACCTGACTATGGTAGTAAATGAGCTACTGCATCACGCTCTTCGCTAAGCTCTTGCTCAGTCGCTGCCATTTTCTCTTTTGAGAAATCAGATGACACATCAACGCCGTCTACGATAGACCAGTCGCCGTTAGTGCACGTGCATGGGAATGAGTAGATTAAGCCTTCAGCAATACCATACTCGCCGTTTGAGTAAACACCCATAGATACCCAATCGTTTTCATCAGTACCTAGTGCCCACGTACGCATGTGTGCGATAGCAGCGTTGGCAGCAGAAGCAGCAGATGATGCACCGCGAGCTTTAATAATCGCTGCACCACGTTGTTGTACTTCTGGGATATAAGTGCCTTCGTACCAAGCACGATCAACCAAGTCTAATGCTGGCTTACCATTAACAGTACAAGCCGTTAGATCTGGATACTGAGTTGATGAATGGTTACCCCAGATGATCATTTTTTTCACGTCATTGACAGTGCTGTCAGTTTTACCAGCCAACTGCGCCATGGCACGGTTGTGATCCAAACGAGTCATCGCTGTAAAGTTACGTGGGTCAAGATCTGGTGCATTACGCTGAGCGATAAGTGCGTTAGTGTTGGCAGGGTTACCCACAACCAATACTTTAACGTCACGGCTTGCTACGTCATTCAATGCTTTGCCTTGGGCTGAGAAAATCGCAGCGTTGGCTTCTAGCAAATCTTTACGTTCCATACCTGGACCACGCGGACGAGCGCCAACGAGCAAAGCATAGTCGATATCTTTGAATGCAACGTTTGCATCATCAGTTTGAACGATACCGGCTAATAATGGGAATGCACAGTCTTCTAGTTCCATAACCACACCCTTCAGGGCGTCAAGTGCTGGAGTGATTTCAAGCAACTGCAAAATAACTGGCTGATCTTTACCTAGCATCTCACCAGATGCAATACGGAATAGCATCGCATAGCTGATGTTACCAGCGGCGCCAGTAACGGCAACACGTAAAGGCTGTTTCATTGACATTGAATACTCCCTAATTGATGATTATCATTATAGATATCGACTTGCTCACTGAACACTAGCAGTCTTAAACCGAGAGATAGTGTAGCACTTCCCCCCGTTAACCGTCTAGAGAAAGCGCGAACGCTATCCATCACTATATTGTTACATTTTATACGAGAGGATATTGGTATCGGTCAAGCCTTTATAGATAAAGGATGGAGAATGAAGAGGAAATGATAAAAAAATAGCTTTAGTAGAAGTAACTTAATCAGGATGATATTTATAAATGAGCAGTATTCATCCATCGTTCGCCAAAAAGAACGTTACTTACCGCCTGAGATAATAAACTTTTTGCCGCAATTATCTACCACTTCACTACAGCTACCAAATTCACTGCCTTCGTAGCAAACGTGGACATCAGTTAATATCGTTTGGCGTCGACTGCCCGCTTGGCAAATTAAATCAATGCTAGAAGCAGGCATGCCACTATTAAGGCGAGTCATTTGTCCAATAAAGCGTGATTTTGAGACGGTATAACTGTTGCCAGTATTGAGCTCGTTGGGCAATTTTAGGGCGCCAGCATAGTTGGTTATTTGGCGAAAATAACTACTGGCACTCAATGGGCTACAAGCACCATAATGTTGCCATACTTGGCTACGCACTGTCGTGTCTGGCATGATGCGGTTGACAACTTTTAGTTGTAATGGGGTCAGGCGCGGCTCGACACCGCGCCCACAGCGCTCGCCATAGCCCATGTCTAAACCTGATACCGTTAATGAATACCCTTCTAGACATTGACGCATACGTACTCGTGTTGGTTGCAAGCTACATAATGCAGGCGTCATCTCAATCATTAACACACGTTGACCACTCTTGACGGCATTGGCCGCTTGCGCTGGTATGATCATCACACTCTGTAACAATAGCAAGGCGACCCCGCCCATCACCGTATACCCTTTATCCTTATATTCTTTGCCTATCGCATCCTTTTTACGTATCGCACTGTCATTTAGCTTCGTAGATAACTTTATCGTGACTGGTTCCGATAGAGTGTCCACCCGCGTCTGATTCGACAGCTGACGATTGGCTTGCAATAACATAGGCAAATTGAAATATTTTTTGATCATAAGTAGTTAGGTATCTAGCAACGATAAAAGAGTGGGCAAGCTTAAATAAAGGTGCTCAAAGTATAAATATTCATTGAACCAAGCTTAAAATAAACCAAAAAAAATACAGACAACAATTAAAGCAATGGTAGCAAAATGCGTTTTTTAATCTATAGCAGAAACGTAAACATCGCTTAAGTATTAAAAACAAGACAGAAATCAGAGAGAATACAAACCTCTATATAGCAGAATAATAACCCATTGATTCAAATAAAAATGAATGCCGAAAAATAGATATAAAAAAAACCATTAACAGTCTATCGTCAATGGTTTCTTTTTTACTAAATGAATAACCTAAAATGCAGCTGGCACCGTACCCATACGTTGACTAATCGGCTGACTACGACCCAATAAGCTACTATAAATCGTAGCGTTCTCCATTACGTGTTTCACGTAATTGCGCGTTTCAGGAAAAGCGATTGACTCCACGTATTGATCAGCGGCTAACGAACCATAGACCGGCTGCCAGCGCTTGGCATTATTAGGGCCAGCATTATAGCCCGCCGTTGCCAATACTGGCTGATAATTTAGTTTGCCCAAAATATCTCCCATATACCAAGTACCATAACGGATATTGGTATCACCACTGTTGGCACGGCTAGCACTATAAGTCTCACCTAAATTACGGGCAATATATTTTGCTGTGTCAGGCATGACTTGCATCAACCCACTAGCACCAACACCTGAGCGTGCTGAGGCTACAAATCGACTCTCTTGACGCATGATGCCATAAGCCCATGCCGGATCAATCCCCGCCGATTGGCTGTAGCGAACGACGGCATCTTGGTGCGGCATCGGATGCGACAATGCCAAGCTGTCGACTCTGTCCGTATTGTCAACGGCATAGATCGCCCGATCGAGCCAGCCCATGTCATGTGCCAAGCTAGCAGCGGCGATGATTAGATTGTCATCACGATTGTCACGTGCTTGCTTGACTGCCCAGTTCCACTCACGGTTGGCATAAGCGCGGCTGGCATCAGCGTTATATAAAGCAAAGGCACGAGCAAAGTTGCCATCTTGCATGACGCGGGCACGATCGGCAGTGCTAACATTGGGTAAGTTGCTACCGCCTAAGCGACTGGCGTCAAAACGCTGACCGATTCTGTCTTTTGCCATCAGACCATAGTAATCATTGCTTTTTGCTAGGTTTTGATACATTTTCTTAGCAGTATTACTCTTACTGCTATTGCCTGATTGCTCATAAGCGCGAGCCAGCCAATACTGCCACTGATTGCCTTTTTGAGTTTCACCATCCATTTTTGAGATGGCTTCGACCACATCGTCCCAACGACCAAAGCGAATCGCTGCCATGGCATAGTCTTCAGCTTCTTCGAAGTTAAAATCGTCATCTAAACTGTTGCGGAACCAATCAACTGCTTCAGCGTTAAAACCATCGTCAGTATTATGATTCATACGCTGTACCCCAATGGTACGATAAGCATAGCGACGGGTTTCATCGTTCAATAGTTTGACTGAGCGCTGATTGTCTTGTTTGATATCAAAATCTAACTGTAACGCTGCCTCACGATAAGACTTGTCAGCGATACGGCCTATCGCATACAGATAGAGATACTGATTGGTCTGACTGGCAGGCTCACGACCAAAACTGGTAAAGAATGATGAAGGATTTAGCTGAATCTCACTCAAAGCAGAATAAGCAATGGGCGTGCCTAAACGTGATGACAACGCCATAATATCGCCAGTTTTGCCTTTTCGAAGCATACGTTTCAGACGAGCAGCACGATCTTGATTACTAATCAGCGCGTTGTTATTCATCTCCATCGCTAGCTGATCACACAAAGCAGGCTGTTTTTGGGTGGTCAGCCATACATCAGACTTGGCTGCCATGGCGCGCATGGTATCACCGCCATTATTGAACCCAAGCGCAACGGCACAGCGCTCGCTGGCATCGGCATTGGTAATCAAGTTTGCCACTTGTCTGACTGAGGCATAGTCATTCGAGCCTGCTTTGGTCTCAGCAAAATCCGCAACCAATTTCTCAGCCATGACAGTATCAGGATACTGACGTACAAACTGCGATACCGCCGCTGAACTTTGTGAATTAAGATCTAGATTCATCCGCCAATAAGTAGGATACATCGCAAACAAACCGCCGCTCATCATTTGTTCGTAATTATAAAGTGCACTGACATCACCGCGATCTGCTGCGATAGCAGCGGCTGTAAATGAGTCAACACTACTGTCTTGTTGATAATTACTTTCTGGTTGATAGCTGTCGTTATCACCCCATGTCAGCTCTGCACAAGCAACTTGCGATATGCCTAGCGCACTCACTGCTGTCGCTACACTCAGCGCGCTCATCCGTAGCGTACCGGATGTGAGCCGCTTTGACGCGTGCTTTTTACTGGTAGACTTTTCATCCTTGATGCTATGAGCAACACGCAACTTTGTCATACTGACTCTCTTTATGATATCTCTACAAATAAGTGAATAGCGATTCGCTAAGTATCGCCAAGGTTATAGCACTCATCATACTATATTCATTGTACTTTCAACTATCTCCTTTACCTTTTGTTAATAAATAGGACAGTACGGTGTAACATAGAAATGGTTTCTAGTCGCAGTTTTTGTCAAAAGCGCTGCTAATTCTAGTAAATAATTGATACTGCTATGAATTGTTTATCATATTGATGACCAATAGCCTGTGCTAATTTTTCACATTGGCAGAGGGTTGTGATAAAATATGCCACCTGTTAATCGGCTACCCTGCTATATTTTTAGTCAATCATGGACTTATCCTTATGAGTGTTACTGTATTCAATCCCCGCATCAATGACGCTGCTGTTGCTCAGACAACTGCTACTGCGCCTGCTGTCACTGCACTCAAAGAAGCAAGTTCAGCCCAAGCACCCGTCGAAAAAGCAGTGACCAAAAAGGTCTTTGTCACCACCCAAGGCTGTCAGATGAATGTCTATGACTCTGGCAAAATGCTAGACGTGCTAGGCGATTCTCATGGCATGGAAGTGACTCATGACATCGATGAGGCCGATGTACTACTAATGAACACTTGCTCTATCCGCGAAAAAGCGCAAGAGAAAGTATTTTCAGAATTGGGTCGCTGGCGCAAACTAAAAGAAAAACGTCCCGATCTCGTCATTGGTGTTGGTGGTTGCGTGGCATCACAAGAAGGTGACAACATCCAAAAACGTGCGCCTTACGTCGATATGGTATTTGGCCCGCAAACCTTGCATCGCCTGCCAGAGCTATATGATCAATCACATGAACAGCGTGAAATTGCACCAAAAAATCGTATTGGCACAGTTGATGTCTCATTCCCGAGTATCGAAAAGTTCGACTTTTTGCCTGAGCCGAGAGTAGAAGGCTTTAAAGCCTTTGTCTCTATCATGGAAGGCTGCTCAAAATATTGCTCATTTTGCGTCGTTCCTTATACCCGCGGTGAAGAATTGTCACGTCCACTCGATGATGTATTGGCAGAGATTGATAGCTTGGCAGCGCAAGGCGTACGTGAAATCAACCTCTTGGGTCAAAACGTCAACGGCTATCGCGGTGAAAAGGATGATGGCAGCATTTGCCGTTTCGCTGAGCTGTTGCATTATGTCTCGCATGTCGATGGTGTCGAGCGTATTCGCTATACGACCAGCCATCCGCTAGAGTTCACTGATGACATCATTGATGCGTATGCACAATTGCCAGAGCTGGTATCACACTTACATCTACCGGTTCAGAGTGGCTCAAACGCTATCTTGGCAGCGATGAAGCGCAATCATACTATTGATGTGTATATCAATCAGATCAATAAGCTTAAAGCCATTCGTCCGGATATTCACTTGTCTAGTGACTTTATCATTGGATTCCCTGGTGAGACGGATCAAGACTTCCAAGATACTTTAAATCTAGCAAAAGAATTGAACTTCGATCACTCTTACAGCTTTATCTACTCTAAGCGTCCAGGCACGCCAGCGGCAGAATTGCCAGATGATGTGAGCTTCAAAACTAAAAAAGAACGCTTGGCTGAATTCCAAAAAGTCATCATTGATTCGACGCTGGCTAAAACTCATGAAATGGTTGGCACTACGACTCGCGTCTTGGTTGAACAAGTTGCCAACCGTCATCCCGACTGCTTAATCGGTACAGCGGATAATACTCGTACGGTTATGTTCCCATATGACGTTGATACAATGGATGAGATGTTGGGTAAACTTGTGAGCGTACGTATTACTGATTTCGTCAGCCCGCACATGGTCAAAGGTGAGCTAATCGAAGTATTGGCATAGCGGTTAAGGCAACAATGGTTAAGTTATAAATTTGAGTAAGAATAAAAAAGCCGTTCACTATAATAGCGAACGGCTTTTTTGTGCGTGAATACTAACCATCATTATTCTGATAGCCAATCTGTCTTCCGTAACTGCTGCTTGGTTTCGCGGCGGCGTTTTTTGCGGACGATATCGATATCCTCCTTTTCATGAATACCACCTTTTCTTAATAATGGGTCTAATGCCAAATAATTACGCGGTTTGACAGTGCCTAACGAGTGCTGTGTACCCGCCTCAACTTGCTGTTCTAGCTGCCGTTCAATTTGTTTGGCCTTTTTCAATGTTTCTTTTAAGCTCATATTTTTACCTATATTTTTAATAACTCTAAATCTGTTTTATATATTCGAGTGACCCCATAGTAAGACCACGATTAGGAAATCGAGCGCAAATAGTACACTTAGTACATTAAACTCGATTGACACCGTCGTGACTCGCTATGGTTTTACTTGTTAGCCTTTAATACACATGACTTGCTTCAGCGTATGCACCACTTCGACTAAATCCGTTTGATTGGCCATCACTTCATCGATGTCTTTATAAGCGCCTGGTATCTCATCGATGACGCCTTTATCTTTGCGACACTCGACGCCATCCGTCTGCGCTTTTAGCTCATCGATAGTGAACGCTCGCATGGCTTTACCTCGACTCATCTGTCGCCCTGCCCCATGTGAACATGAGCAAAACGATTCAGCTTCGCCCAAACCGCGCACGATAAAGGATTTTGCACCCATAGAGCCCGGGATAATACCCAGCTCACCTGCATAAGCGCTAATAGCGCCTTTACGCGTCACATAGACTTGCTCGCCGAAATGCACTTCTTCATTGACATAGTTATGATGACAATTAATGGCTTCTTTGGTGAGCTGAAATCGTGGCAACCCCGCTTGTGGCGACTGTAATGACTTAATCACTAAGCGCATCATTTCACGGCGATTTTCTAACGCGTAATCCTGCGCCCAGCCTACCGCTTCGATATAATCGGCAAAACTATTAGACCCTTCGGCAAAGTAAGACAAATCACGATCTGGCACATGACCAAAGCGCGATTGACGTTCTTTTTTGGCAAGGCTAATAAAGTATTGGCCGATACAATTACCAATACCACGGCTGCCAGAGTGCAGCATGACCCAGACATCTTTGTTTTCGTCCAAGCACAGCTCAATGAAATGATTGCCACCTCCGAGTGTTCCTAACTGCTTCGCCCAAGTACGCTCAAAGCCTTTGAGCATTTTAAGCAAACCTGGATGCTTATCAGTAATCGGTTTTAGGCGTTTGCCTAACGGGTCAAGCGTTGAATTCTTGGCTTGGATTTGTTTGTGCATGTTGAAACCAACAGGTACTTGCTGTTCAACGATCGACCGCAGTGATTTTAAGCTGTCAGGCAAATCACTCGCCGTCAGGGACAAACGCACCGCATTCATACCACAGCCAATATCGACACCAACTGCGGCAGGAATTATGGCAGACTTAGTCGGAATCACACTGCCAACTGTAGCGCCTTTGCCAACATGCACATCGGGCATCACCGCAATATGTGAGTGTACAAACTCCAGCTGGGCTAAATTGCGTAGTTGCTGCATCGCCCCTTGCTCAACATCCGAGGTGTAAATCTTGACGGGTACGCCGTGCTTACGGTTTTCGTTTAATATTAATTGAATGCTCATTACTTATTATTTCCATTTTATTATTTTGATAACCATGCATATTTTTTTAATTTACTGATTTTTATAATTTTAGACATCACTAATTCATCTCAATTAAACAAAACGTTTAATAAGAAAAAAATAAAGCTAAATCACAGGCAATAAAATACCGTTTCTTATTAATTGAAAAATCAATAAAAATACATAGTTTATTTATGATGGACGTTTTAAAGAAAGCTTTTACCATACCAAAATTGAGAGCATAAATATTATGCACGCAGAAAGGCATACGCTAAACAATAGCGTGAATCGCCTTATTGGCAATAATGGTAAAGCAAAATGTGAGGTAGACGGATAACAGCAAGCGCAATATGGCTTAGCACAATCGCAGAGCGATTTTGGCACAGTAGACTTAGAAGAGAGTTAGCGCAAGTAGATACAGAAGGCTATGCGTTGGTATCATTCAATAGGATATCACTCAGTAGCTTACATATAAATTTAGCCAAACCTTTTCGAAGTCGTCATTGCTGTCATATGGTTTACACATTCAATCTTTAAAAACGTCTTGGTAGTTAAATAGGACACGATGATTCCTCCATAGGTTGTGGCTAATTATTGTAGACAATAGTAGCAGGTTTATTGGAATGATTTATCGCTTACATAGAAGCTAATAAGTCAATAGTGCTAATAATAACGATTTAAAAAATAAAGTCAATAATTAATCTTACTTTATAGAAAAAATTATATTTTATTGAAAGCCTTATTTTAAACACAGAACTCAGAAATCTTTAAACCATAAAACTATTTATAACTTCAGCCAATAAAGCAGCAGCAATGATGATAAATATCACCCCGCAACCACGATTGAGCCAAGCCAAGCGATTACCCACATCTAGCCAACTTGCCAGCTTCTTACCACCCAACGTATAAATGATCTGCCAAATTGTCTCACTCAAAAACAAGCCGATGGTCAATAAGATATATTGCGGCCATAATGGCGCACTGAAATTGATAAATTTAGGAAAAAAGGCAGCAAAGAACAAAATGGCTTTTGGATTGGACAACGATACCCAAACGCCAGTACGAAACAAAGTCATATTACTTGGGGCAGCTTTAGCAGCAGCACTCGAGAGTGAGCGCGGCTGCGGTGTACCAACTGTATCTTCACTATCAGAAGAAGGATAGTCAGCCGCGACTTCTTCGCTCATTTCACGAGCATCACTCATTAAGCTACCATTGCCAGCATCACGCCATGAGCTAATACCCAGATAAATCAAGTATGCCGCGCCAACGGCTTTAATGATCGTCAGCAGCCAAGGTGACTGGCGACTGATCACATCCAAGCCAAGCAATGTGGAAAGCAGTAGCACAAACAACCCAAGGCTTAAACCTGCCAGCGTCCACAATGTGCGCTTCACGCCGTAGTTCATACCATACTGGAATGCTAGCAGCATATTGGGACCTGGGGTCGCTGAGATAAAAAACGTACTCGCAAAAAATACCGCAAACAGGTGCCAAGACATCAACCAACCCCTACTCTTTTATTTGAAATAAACTTGAAACATGAAAAAGAGGCAAAAAATAAACACCGCCATATAGACGGTGTGTTTTATGCCAACTTAGATAAAAAGTTAGATGAAAAAACAATCACTTGCTTCTCAATCTACTAATTAACCGCACAACTAGTTAACAGCTTCTGCAAAAACCCATCACAACGTACAATTTCGTTAAGTTCAACGTATTCATCCGCCTTATGAGCTTGTTCAATACTACCAGGTCCACAGATGATTGTTGGAATACCTGCATTGGTAAATTGACCGCCTTCAGTCGCGTAAGCCACTTTATGACGCTCATCATCCCCTGTCAATGCAGCAATCAATGATTGTAGTTCAGCACTATCATTATCAGTCATTGCCGGTACGCTTTCTTCTTGCATCAGCTCAATGCCAGTCTCTGGCGCGCGGGCTTGCATCTGCGCATTTAATTCCGCAATCTTGGCTTGAATAGGTTCCAGTACATCGTCTTGCGTCATATGCGGCAGATTACGATAATCAAAGGTAAACTCGCACAGATTGGGCACGATATTGGTGGCCGTACCACCATGGATGGTACCTACTGACAACGTTGAATAAGGCACAGTGAATACCTCATCCCCATCTTCAAGAGCACCGTTACGAGCACTTAGCTCTTCGGCAAGCGTATCGACATAGCCCACCAATTGGCTGGCATAGCTAATGGCATTGACCCCTTGTGCAATCAATGAAGAATGCGCTGACTTACCATGCACACGGCAACGATAAACCGCAATACCTTTATGTGCCACCACCATAGCCATATTAGTTGGCTCACCAACGATACAATAATCAGGCGTAATACCGCGCGCCTTTAAATCTGCCAATATCAGTGGCGCGCCTAGACAGCCAATCTCTTCGTCGAATGATAATGCCAAATGCAATGGGCGACGCAGCTGGCCTGCATTAGATAGTTTTACCGCTTGTGGCAACATCGTCAGCGCACAAGCGATAAAGCCTTTCATATCACAAGCGCCGCGACCATAAAGCTTGTCACCACGAATGGTTGCTGTGAAAGGCTCAGACGTCCAGTCTTGACCGTCGACTGGCACCACATCGGTATGACCAGATAGCACGAGACCATGATTGACGTCGTCAGCATTTGCCCCTGCTGGCACAGTGACGAATAAGTTGGCCTTATTTTTGGCTTCATTAAAGGTCAAATCGACGCTCAAACCCAATTGCTCGCAGTAAGCTTTTACGTCTTCAATCAAAGCTAAATTAGAGTGACGACTGACCGTATCAAAGCCAATTAAGCGCGTTAGCCAATCGATACTTTGGGTGGGATAATTAGCATCAGTCAATACTTGACTGGCATCATCGTTACTACTCTGTATAGTCATAAAACATCCTTATTATGATACGTGATACTCGTATTATGAGGGATTGTGTTGGTTCATAATATCAACAACTGGCGGCATTGGTTTTGATACCTTACCTTCTGCTTGCAACTCTTTGGTGGTTTTGGCATCAATGGCAAGTCCAGAAATCAAGGCGATGTCTTTGACGGGCTTACGTTGGCGAGTGGCAAAGCTCACTGGTACCATACGCGCAAATTCATAAACATGCAGGTAAGACTCTTCACCACCTTCAAAGTCTTCATCGTCTTCTAATCGAATCCCACCGATTTTAGCCAAATCCGACAGCATCTCGTTTTCTTCGCTACTCAGACGGCAATCAGTAATGCCAAAACCCGTCATAAAGCCATTTGCCCACTGTTTCAGTGCCATCACGCGCTCGTATAAATCATGTTCATCATCTGGGACTAATGGCGTATAAGAGTAGGCATCGTCTTTGTCTTTGAGCTGGAACACTATATCTTCAGCTTCTTCTGTCAACAAAGTCAATGCAGGCTCTGGTAAAGCGGCGAAGCTCAGCTCTTCAAACACCTTCGCCCATACCTTTTCATCAGGTGCATCGCAGGCGGTCATCAGCCCTGTCATCAAGCCGTGTACCTCACTGATAGACACGTCAGTCCAATCATCAAATGCAGTCAGCCATGTATTCCAGCCAGAGATATTATCATTCATAATAGATGTCCTAGTGATTGATTAGTAGTATTAAATAGAAACAGACACCGCGCGATATCATTAACGAGGCGGCGGCTAATAGAAGTTATGAAACAAAGCGGCATACAATTACTTTGTTGATATAGATATTATGCGGTCACCTATGGCATTATTAAACGCAGAGAAAAAAATTCATTCACGCTTACTTGTTAAGGATAAAAACTGACTATGTATGATCAACTTAGAATATTAGAAAAAATGATACTCGACATCAAAAAACAGTATCAGCTTGTCAGTGCTGAACTTAGCAGCCTCAAAAAACACCCCGCTACCGATCCAAAAGAACTTACCACACTCCAGGCCAAGCTCGATAGCAGTTATACAGAGCGCGATGGTGCCAAAAAGAAGCTGAACGACCTCGATAACCGCTATCAAAATCTGGCAGAAGCGCACCATATGATCGGTGAAGAGCAAGATAAATTGCAAAAGCAAATCAGCCAATTACAACAAGAAAACAGCGAGCTGCTACAGCATAATAATGAATTAAAGCAACAGTATAGCGATATCAAACAGCAAAATAATGACTTGCAAAAGAAGAATCAACTGGCCGCTGAGCGTACGCAAGTGGTGTTAAAACGCTTAACCCGTATCGACCAAGCAGAAGGTTCATAAATAGCAGCACGAGGACATAATTGACGAATATCACTGTCTTCAAATAGCATTTTTATCGATAAAAGCCATGTTTACCAAGTACCTTAGTTATCAAGGTTATCAAGTACCTTAATTATTAAAAATACAGCATTGATTAAGCCAACAGACTCACACGTGTAAGCTCTTATATCACTCACTTTAATGACATATATTGTAGGATTTATCATGACTGATGACCAGACTATCCCTTTAGATAAGCAAGCGCCAAACAATCAATCACAAAACAATCAACGGCCAACCAACGGCCTTAAATCCCAAAAAGCCGTGCCAAATGCTTCAGCCCCAAATAATTCGGCTCCACAGAGCGTCGCTGCTAAACCTGCACCTAAAACGAATAGCACTCCTGAGCCGCAGATTAAAAAAGTAGATATTGCAATTGCTGGGGTCACCTATCCCATCTATTGCCCAGTACACGAGCAAGAAGAACTACATTCAGCCGTCTCTTATATCAATAACTATGCGCTCGACCTAAAACGCGACGCGCCGAGCCTGAGCCAAGAGAGCTTACTGGTACTGTGTTGTCTGAATTTATACGAGAAAATTCATGCGCATCAAAGAAGTGATGAAGATCGTGTTCAAGGAGATAAGCAATCCGAAGCATTACTCAATAAAATCATGAAGGATGCACACTCTATCTTATAAGTAAACACGGATCTGTTGAATAGATAAGCGCTTAGCTCTGGTGAGCCAAGCGCTTTTTTACGTCTAATCCACAGCCGAATTACTTACTTATGCATTAGGATTATAAGTTCTTCCAGCATGAAAATCCGCTTGATGTTCATAGTTGCAAAAGAATAACTCCTGACTGCCTTTAATATCAGCGTCAGTATTGCCATCGCTACTTGCCACCAAGCTCGGCTTGGTCTCTAGAACACCGCGGTACTCAGCCAAACTGTTACCACAGAAGTTGCAGTGACGCAGTGTGGTCACATCACCATCTTTTGGCATCATGCTTCTGGGTGCGCGCGGGTACATAAACTTGTAAAAGCCCCACATCACAATCCAGATAATAATTATCATCATAATAGCAGCGAACACAGCATTGCTCCTTGAATGAGGGGTAAACGTGAGAAATGATTAAAATGGCTCAGCCAATGATTATTCACTACGTCTTAATAGTATAAATTTTACCGTCAATAATAGTGACAATACAATACCTTTACCGTTCAATTATTGATTTCACTGAATTGCTCATTAGATAATCGTACTCACTGATTGCAGTGCTACAACAAAAAAACTGGCCACGTTAAGCCAGTTTTTTTGCATCGAAACCAACAATCAGGTTTCAGTAAAATTACAGCTGCAGCTCACTAATATCAGCCACGGTTAAGAATAAAGCTCGCACTTGCTTAAGCAACGCTAAGCGATTGTTCTTTAGTGCAGTATCTTCACTGTTGACCATGACATTGTCAAAGAATTGCGTCAACGGCTCGTCTAAACTGGCTAGCGTTTGCAATACTTGCGTATAGTCAGCCTGCTCAAGCAATGGTTGCACCGCTGTTTGTGCTTGCTGCACACTCGCATATAGACTTTGCTCAGCAGGTTCAGACAACAACGCTTCATCAACATTATCAGCGACGCTTACCTCTGATTTGGCCAATATATTGGCGACACGTTTGTTTGAGTCAGCCAACATCGACGCTTGTGACAGCTCGCTAAATGCTTGCACTGCACGGATACGCTGATCAAAATCAAGCGGCATATGCGGGTTAATCGCTTGCACCGCTTGAATCGTATCGACGCTAACACCCTGCTCGGTATACATCGCCCGATAGCGCGAGTTTAGGAATGCCATTACTTGGGTAAACGTATCACCCATTTTGGCAATCTTGCTGCCTTCTTCCGTAGTGTAGTTCTTAATCGCTTGCTCAACCAGCGCTACCAAGTTAATCGGTAGCTGCTTCTCAATCAAAATACGCAAAATACCAATGGCTGAGCGACGTAAGCTAAACGGATCTTTTGAACCCGTTGGTGCTTGGTCAATCGCAAAAATACCGACGAGCGTATCCAAACGATCCGCCAATGCTAAGCAAATACCAATCGGCGTCTGAGGCAATACATCACCGCTGAATTTCGGCAGATATTGCTCTTCTAAACTGGCCGCGACCGCTTCTGGCTCGTTATTCAAACGCGCATAATACGTACCTGCGATACCTTGCAATTCAGGATACTCACCAACCAATGAGCTTGCCAAATCCGCTTTGGACAAAATACCAGCACGTACCGTTTCATCGATACTAATCTCACTACCTTGTTGTTGCATCAAGGCGGCGATAAATGCAGCAAGCTTGGCAATACGCTCAGACTTCTCCCAAATCGTACCCAGCTTGTCTTGGAAGACGCGAGTTTTTAGGCTTTCTGTTAGCGCAAATAATGGCTGCTTTTGGTCTTGTAAGAAGAAAAACTCTGCATCAGCCAAACGTGGACGCACGACTTTTTCATTACCTTCAATAATTTGGTTCGGGTCTTTTGACTCAATATTGGTAATAAAAATAAAGTAAGGCTGCAACTTGCCAGTTTTATCTGTCAGGCAAAAATACTTTTGATCCGCTTGCATGGTAGAAATAAGCGCTTCTTGTGGCACTTGTAAGAAGCGCGCTTCAAAGCTTGCTCGTAAGGCAATCGGAAAATCAACCAACGCCGTCACTTCGTCTAGCAACGCTTGCGGCACAATGGCATCAGAGTTAACTTCATCTGCCAATGCTTTGACTTGATTTTTAATCAGCATTTGACGCTTATCAAAATCAGCAAATACTTTTAAACCACCTAGTAATTCTTCATAGTCATTGGCATGACCAATGTTATGGTAGTCAGGGCTGTGGAAGCGATGACCACGGGTTTGAGTGCCGGTCTGATGACCTTGGATGGTCGCATCAATGACAGCATTATCTTGCATCAATACTGCCCATTGTACTGGACGCACGAACTCATTACGGCTAGCGCCTGAGCGCATACGCTTAGCAATAGGTAAGTTATCAAGCGCTGTTTGGAAAATAGCGGGCAGCAATTCAGTCGTTGCTTGGCCCTGAATGGTTTGCTCATAACCGATATAATCACCTTTATCGGTGTTAATCGTTATCAGCTCACTGGCCTCAATACCCAAGCCTTTGGCAAAGCCCATCGCTGCACGTGTTGGATTGCCCTCTGCATCGAATGCTGCTTTAATCGCTGGACCACGTTTTTGCTCGCTGCGATCTGGCTGCTTATCGCCAATACCCTGAATTTGAAGCGCTAAACGGCGCGGCGCGGCAAAGGCTTTGATACTATCGAAGCTGATACCTGCTTCAGTCAACTGTTCAGTGACACTTGCTTGTAGCGCGTCACGTAGAGGTTTTAGGCTTTTTGGAGGCAGTTCTTCACACCCCAATTCAAATAGAATAGTACTCATGGGATGCTCCTATTTATTATTAGTAGTTTGGTTATTATCTGTGTTTTCAGTGGCTTCTTCTTTTGGCAAATACTTATCGAGCGCTGCCTGACGATGTTCCTCGTCTGCTAATGGAAAGCCTAACTTGGCACGTGCTTCAACATAACCAATAGCAACCTTACGAGCAAGCGTACGCACACGTAGGATAAAACGCTGACGCTCAGTCACTGAAATAGCACCGCGAGCATCAAGTAAGTTAAAGGCATGTGAGGCTTTTAACACCATCTCATAGGCTGGTAGTGGCAAACCCTCGGCAACTAGCTTATCCGCTTGCTGCTCATAAAAATCAAACATCTGACCCATCATCGGCACATCGGCGTGCTCAAAGTTATAGGTAGACTGCTCAACTTCATTTTGATGAAAGACATCGCCATAAGTGACACGACCAAACTCACCATCTGCCCAAACCAAGTCGTATACGCTATCGACGCCTTGTACATACATCGCCAAGCGCTCAAGACCATAAGTAATCTCGCCAGTGACTGGGAAACATTCGAGACCGCCTACTTGCTGGAAGTAAGTAAACTGCGTCACTTCCATACCGTTTAGCCAAATCTCCCAACCAAGTCCCCACGCACCTAGCGTTGGTGACTCCCAGTTGTCTTCAACGAAACGTACATCATGCACCAACGGATCGATACCAATAGCTCTTAGCGAGTCTAAATATAGCTCTTGGATATTAGGTGGATTCGGCTTCAACACTACTTGGAATTGATAGTAATGTTGCAAACGATTCGGGTTATCGCCATAGCGTCCATCAGTAGGACGACGTGACGGCTGCACATAAGCGGCATTCCAGCGCTCAGGACCTAACGAACGCAAAAATGTCGCCGTATGAAAAGTACCTGCGCCAACTTCCATATCATAAGGCTGCAATATCACACAGCCCTTGTCAGCCCAATAGTTCTGCAAGGTTAGGATTAGATCCTGAAAAGTCATCGGTTGAGAGTTTTTCGCTTCAGTTGTCATAGTTTGAGTTGTCATAGTTTGGGGCATCATAATAAAGCCACTGTGGAATTAGTATTAGGGTCTGTTGAACAAAACGTTGATAGCACTCGTACAGCCTACTCGGCAACGACTCTATTTGTCTGCTCACCTTACTAAAAAATGACTATTTTATCTATATTTACATCAACTAAATTTATCAAGCAATCAAAGAGACACCCTAAAAATGATGCGTGTTTGCTCATTGAGCAGTAAAAGCTTCGTCGACGAAAGCATAAATGACAAAAAAATACCCAAATGCGTGAACATTTGGGCAGGAGGAAAAGTATGTCTTTGGTATCCTGATTGATCAGGCTTTTTATTTTTTAGTTAAACTTTCAAAGGATAGCTTTAGATCTTAGAACTGGCTTATTGATACGATTCATTTGTTGCTTTGGGCATGATTATCCATAAAATGATATAGATTAGGATGCCTGGTACTGCCGCACTCAATGATGAAATAATTACAAATAACACTCTTACCCAAGTAGGTGACCAGCCGACATACTCTGCAATGCCGCCCATCACACCTGCTATCATGCGATTGTTCTGTGAGCGATGTAATTTTGCTAATTTAGCCAAATCAAATACCTCTCTAATATAGTTTATCTTTTACTTATTTTTGATTGTATATAAATGCCTACTATTGAAAACACCTACTATTAAAAATATTTACCATTAAAGACGTTTATTCTTAAAAATGCTTAGCGTTCTCAACTTATGAATAATTATAGCAATGTTTAGAAGTTAATCTGTTGAGTATGTAGACGTACTTTGTGAGTTTATGCTACCTAAACTTGCCCTAACCTGTCATAAGGCCTCGTAAACCCCTGATTTTAAATAGATATTTCAAAATGTTTCAGAGCGCAGTTTATTTCTACAACCTTACGGCTTTACTACAGTGACTCTAACCTTTTGATATTCCAATAAATTATGACAAATGGTTAACATGCCCATAAAAGCGAGGGAAATATTAAGTTATACAAAGTAAATTTGGTAGATTTACGGTATTTTTCTGAGCATAAAACGGCTGTTTACAATAACCTACCTGTAAGTCTGAACAAACCTTTATATAGTCGGTTCAACATAATGTGGATACAGATAAGGATAGCTATGTACGAGACGGGTTTAATGATTGGGCATTTTGAGCCTCTGCATTTGGGGCAGATGCGCAGCATATTGGCAGCGGCAGGACAAGCAAAGACCTTGCATATCGTCATCATGGCACACCCATCACCGCATGCCGATTTTAGTATCACCTTACAAGACAAAGCGCGTTGGTTGCAGATGGCTTGTGCAGACTTGCCTTTTGTTCGTATTCATACCACTCATGAGATTGAGCTGCCTCTACATGATGGCTTCGTTGATGTGACAATCGATATTGCCGCCAGTAATGCCAAATTACAACGTTTGACAGAAGCGCTCAACTTGCCCGCAGAGGCAGTATTGTTTGTCGCAGAAAACCATCCATTGGCTCAGAGCGATGTTTATGAGCAGTTATCGATGCCAGTCGTCACTACCCCGCTACAGCCTGAGTTTGATTCTTATTCCATCGCTCTTGACCCCGTAGCGCACTGGTCAGCGCTGCATCCACAAGCACGTGGGGACTATACCAAGACCGTTGCCATCGTTGGCGGTGAAAGCTCAGGTAAGACGACACTGGTGCACAAGCTTGCCAACTACTATGGCGCTAGCTTTGCATTAGAGATGGGACGACTGTATGTCGGCACGGATTTGGGTGGGAGCGAGATCGGGCTACAATACAGTGATTATGCACCCATTGCGCTCCATCATGCTCAGGCGATACGAGAAGCAGCAGCTAGAGCGACCGCACCGGTCACTATTATTGATACTGACTTTGTGACCACTCAAGCATTCTGTGAAGAATATGAGGGTCGCACGCATCCTTTTGTCGCTGCTTGTATTGATGAGTTTCGCGTAGACCATACAATTATGCTGGACAATAATACGCCGTGGGTGGATGACGGTATGCGCTCATTAGGTACGCCTGAGGCGCGTGGACGCTTTGAGCAGCGCCTAGTCGACATCTTTGCCCGTCATGATATTAAGCCGCACATGGTTGATCAGCCTGATTACGATGCACGCTACCAGCAAGCGTTACTGCTTATCGATCAGTATGTTTATGGTAAAAACTCTTAGAATAAAAAACATACCCAAAATTCATGAATTTATAATAATATTGCGGCTGTCAGTGTCTTTTATCAGCACCTTCTTGATAGCCATATTCATTTTAGGAAAAAACAGTTATGCGCATTCAGCTATTAGACAATATTACTGGAAAATGGGCGCTGCAATGGATCATAACCTGGTTCATTTGTGGCGTTATTGCGTTATCAGCAGGTTTTTGGCTCACCACAGACCACACCACGCTTGATTGGTTTTATTTGGCTGTCTCATTTATCGGTCTGATATGCGTGGTGTCGCTGTCATTCCGAAAAAACGTCATGGGCAATGGCTTTGGGATGGGCGCTACCGCTGGCGAAGTGGTGGTACAAGCCACTTCCGGCGCAGTCGGCTTGATGCTGGCACCGTTATTTAACTTTTTTACCCATGTCTACGGTATTTTTTATTGGTCAAAGCACACTGACCCTGATGGCGATATGATACCGAAGTCTGCTAGCAAAGCGGTTTGGTTAATTACCGCCGTATTTATTGTTATCGGCTTGGTACTCTTCCCCACCGTCAACGACTTATTGGCCAACTACGGCTACGCGGTCGTAGAAGACGATAGCAGTCTATTTTTAGGTTTCATCTCCTTCTTTTGGATTAACGTTATTGCTTTTGTATTATCTATTACTGCGCAAGCCGCGATGATTCTGCGTTATTCTTTTAGCTGGTGGTTATGGATTATCGTCAATTTTGTTTGGCTGATCGTAAATCTCATGTCGGGCAATTATATTTTTGCTATTCAGACCATGGTTTACCAAGTAAATTCTTTCGTTGGCCTATATGAATGGTATCGCAGCGAGCAACTATCCGCATAAAACATATTGGCTCAAAATGAACCCATTTGGCATCGTTGGCATAATCTATTTTGACTGTGCGGTTTACCAGATAATATGGTAGATTGCACAAATTAGTGCTACAACTGGTAGTCGTCAGTAGACTCACGCATTGAGCTACTACCAGTCATTCATTTACTAACACGGAGGTTAGTATGTCTCGCAATCGTCAACAAAAGATGTCTAAGCGTACTCTTGAGCAATGGCTCAGTGAGTATTCGGTCAGTCATCAAAACCTAATCAACAAAAAAATCCATTGGCTGTGCGTCCCCACTATTTTTGTTAGTCTATTAGGAATGGGTATGTCACTGTCGGTCTGGTTTACTTTGGTGCTTAGTGCCTTAGTACTCTTATTCTATATGAAACTCTCGACGCCATTATTTTTGGCAATGGGGATTTTTATTCTCATTTGTCTATCAGTGATGACCTTATTACCTTTAAGTTTCAAGGTTTGGGCAGCTGTTTTTGTGGTTGCTTGGATTGCCCAGTTTATTGGTCATAAAGTCGAAGGCAAAAAACCGTCATTTCTTAAAGACTTACAGTTTTTATTAATTGGTCCAGCTTGGGTCGCCAACAGTCTTATGCGACGTAACTAGGGCGTGTCATCATTTAGCGCATTCAATTATTTATACAACGACTGACTTATACTTTGAAATAAAAAAAGCGCCGTCCAACAACATTGCTGGACGGCGCTTTTTTATGTTCATCTCGCTAAATATAGTCAAGGAATTTTAGAATCGCTACAAGGCGACCGACCGCAGATAGTACACTGAGTACATCTAGGATGGGTAACACCGTAGCAGTTTAAAAGTGCTCTGACTATAATAGATAAACGCAATGGTTTAACCAAATACTTTCATGCGCTCTTCAACAGGCATGAACTCTTTATCGCCTGCTGGCTGCTCGATACCACCGAATACCATTTGTGCAGTCAGATCCCAATCAGCATCAATACTCCAAGTGCTCGCAACTTTATGGTCAATCACTGGATTGTAATGCTGTAAGTTAGCGCCAACATTAATGCTAGCAAGCCCTGTCCAGATTACATACTGATGCATAGCACTGGTGTGCTCTGCCCAAACAGGGAATTTGTCGGCATATAATGGCGCTCCTTCTTGTAAGGCTCTCACTACTTTTTGATCTTCAAAGAATAAAATCGTACCTGCGCCTGCCTTAAAGCCGTCGATTTTTTGCTTGGTTGGCGTAAACTTCTCTTCGTCACCAACGATACCACGTAATGCTTCTTCGATCATATCCCAAAGCTTTTGATGATCGTCACCAAACAACACGACAATGCGCGTCGATTGCGAGTTAAATGATGATGGCGTATGCAAAATAGCATGCTCAACCAATTTAACCACCTCTTCTTTTGCAACTGGTAACTGATCATTCAATGCATAAATAGAACGACGTTTTTCAGCCAATTGCTGCAATGTTTGTAGATCTGACGTATTCGACGTATTTGACATAGGATAGTGCTCCAAATTATTAGTATGTATTTAATATAATGAGCATAGAGTTTCAATAAACATGGCTCATCAACCCCTTCAAAACTTTTAATTTTTCAATGTGATTTATTATAAGAAAAAACGGACTAAACTCACACTTATTTTTGTAATAAAAACTTAATAATTAAATACATTATGACAGTTTTATTACACAATAAAATTTTTAAAGCTGTTAGGCAGTTCTCGGGCAAATAAGCATTCTAGTTTAGAATCAACCTCACCAAAACGCCTATGACCGTCTTTCCAGTCGATGATGGATTGCCCAGCCTCTTCTTTTTTAAGATGGTTTGGTGTGCTCATGGTTTGGTGTATTCAATAATAGCATTCTCAAATTTCGCCCATAAAAAAAGCCCCACAATGAAGTGAGGCTTTAGTGCTCTAAACGAGCCATATTTGGAGCGGGAAAAGAGATTCGAACTCTCGACCCCAACCTTGGCAAGGTTATGCTCTACCACTGAGCTATTCCCGCTTAAATCAATTCGCAATATCGCTAACAACTTGTTAACTACTACGTCTCGATAGGCTGGCTATTCTAGCAAATATCCTGCGTGTGTCAACAGGTTTTTTCATATTTTTCACCAGCATTGCCACTTTTAATTTTTATTCGAGAGCATATTTATCATAAATGATTGATATTGCAATCAATACAGTCATTGTAGCGTTTAAAACTATTTTATAAAGTAATAGGAAAATCTCTTCTATTATTCCTGACTCTTTCATCAATTCTGAATATGCCTATTAACTAACCATTATTAGTAGTGCAACGTCGTACTGCTTTATGACGATAGAGGAATAAAAGTTACGCTATTCTCGTTAATATTGATTCCACTTACAATCATACGCTGTATTGTTACTTTTTCTGCCTTGGTTTTAGGCTGTTAACATTATTATACTTATGGCTTGTTACCATTCAGGTAAAATTTTAGTGATTAAGTAGATTGGTAGACGGTAGTAAAACTTCAATAATAAACTGCCTTTCTATCAGCTCTGCGGTTACCGGCCTACTCCGCTATTACTAACTTTGTTTAACTTTACTTTTTATCATTTACAGCGAGGATGTTTATTATGAGAAAATTGCTTACCACCACCGTGATGGCCGCGTCATTGTCGGCACTTACTTTAACTGGCTGCACCAGCACCACCAACAGTGGCGCGGTCGGCGTCGATCGTCAACAGCTACTCTTGGTCTCTAGCGAGCAAGTACAGCAGCTATCAGCGCAAAGCTATAATAAAAACTTGCAAGAAGCAAGCAAACGCGGTGTGCTCGACACCAATAAAGCTCAGCTCAATCGTTTAAAAAATATCTCTAACCGCCTCATCGGTCAAGTAGGCGTATATCGCCCTGATGCAGCTAATTGGAAATGGGAAGTACATACCATTAAATCCAACGAGCTAAACGCCTTTGTTATGCCGGGTGGCAAAATTATGTTTTACTCGGGCATTATTGATCGCTTAAACCTCACGGATGATGAAATTGCCGCGATTATGGGTCACGAGATGTCTCATGCCCTGCGTGAGCACTCACGTGAGCGTCTCTCACGCGAGTATGCTACTCAGACCGGTATCGGTGTTGCAGCAAGTATCTTTGGTCTATCACAAGGTCAGGCTGATCTAGCGAACGTTGCTGGGGACTTAGGTTTGAGTCGTCCACACAGTCGCACCCAAGAAGCTGAAGCCGACCAAATCGGTCTCGAGCTAATGGCACGCGCAGGCTACAATCCTCAAGCGGCTATCAGCTTATGGCAAAAAATGCAGCGCGCCAGCCAAGGTGAGCCACCACAGTTCTTAAGTACTCACCCAACCAGTAGCAATCGCATTAGCCAATTGCAAGCATTGATGCCTAAAGTGATGCCGCTGTATCAAAAATCACGTCGCTAATCGTGTATTGCTGGCCATTCACTCTTAAGTAGCGTTTTATCGCTTACTAAAAGCAGAGTATAACCCACGGGTTGCGCTCTGCTTTTTTGTATTTTTGGCTCAGAAGCTGGCTGTATTACCTTAAAACTGTCGCATGTGCTATGGTCTACCCAATAGCTTTCTGTACAGTTGTCAGCGTCTGTTATAATGGTCACCACACGGTCTCAAATATTGCTTCAAAGCTTGCTAAGCACCACAAAACAAAGGATTCTTATGAGTACCCACTCACCCACTGCCGATGCGCTCCAACATGAGCTACAGGTATTACAACCACAACATATCGAATTGATTAATGAATCAATGAATCATTCTGGTTACTTCGATGGTAAAGAAAGCCACTTTAAACTGACTATCGTGAGTGACGCTTTTGAAGGCAAGCGCTTAGTAGCGCGTCATCAGCTGGTATATGGCTTGGTTAATGCTTTATTGACCTCTCAGGGTGGTCAAGTACATGCCTTGGCGATTCATGCTTTTACGCCAATCGAATGGCAAGGTCAAAGCCCTGATAGCCCGCTATGTGCCGGACAAAATAAAGCTTAGATATACTTTAGCTAACGAAGTTTTAGTTAAATGACAATCATAAAAATACTTTGCTCACGGTGTGGTGGCTATTTAAAAACCGTACATCACGTGATTTTTTACAGACTTGAAAATTGCCCCGTTAAAGGAAATAACATCCAATGAAACATTTACATATGCTCATGGCAGTATTGGTGATTGTGCTATTTTTATACCAAAGCTATCTTGCATTAAGCGCCAATATACGGGCGCCGCGCATGATCAAAATAGCCACCCATGTCCTCTATGCACTGCTCATCCTCTCAGGGGCTATAATGCTGATGCAACTGATGAATGCCAATGCGCCTGTACAATGGGTATTCGCCAAAATAATCTTACTCGTGGCGGCTATTAGTGCCAGTATAAAAGCCTTTCAAACTCACGCGACACCTGGTCAAACCAAAACTGGCATTCTTATCGCTGCCGTGGCTTATATTGGTATTGTATTACTGGCCTTTAGCAAACCTGATAATTTATTTTAATCGTCACTTTATATCTGACTGATCTTAGATAGAACGATTGCAGAATGAATGGCTACTAGGGCGTGTATTTTTAATATCTTAATTCCAGTATTTTTGCTATCTTAAATAAATACAATGCCTTGCATGCTCGTTATTAAGAATAGAGGTTTGCAAGCAGATGACTATAAGCAAAGCAATCACGATGATTTTACTTAAAATCGCGACAACGCCACACACCCTTACTTAGCCCTATGGAGCCATTATGAAAACTTTTACTATAGCGACACTATTGGCATCAGCCGGCATGTTGGGTCTCTCAGGCTGCGCTTCTACTGGTAATATCACGCCGCAATATGTGCCGCCAAGCACCTATCAAAATTATGATTGCCAAGCACTGAGCCAAGAGTACGTCCGTGTCAATCGCTATGTTGACGCCACTCGCAATGAGCAATCAACCTTGTCCGCTTCGGGTGTGGGTGTTGGGGTTTCTGCAGGCCGCTGGGGCATCTCACCGAATATCAGCTTTGGTGTTGGCAAAAGTAACAATACCAAAGCCCGCGATGCCAAGTTGTCACGGCTTTATGGCGAGCGTGATGCGATTGTCCAATCGGCGCGTATTCAACGTTGTAGCTTTGCCAATGGTGTTAAGATTTATGGTGAGTAACATTAAGCAAAAGCTGTCTAAATGATTAAGATAGCGCGACCAAACAATGAAAAAGCCAATACGCGATAAGCATATTGGCTTTTTTGTGTCCAATCATCATGAGTAAAACTCAAGAGAAGCTTAAGAATTTAAGCTTCTTACCCATTGGACGATTTGATTGCTAGGTAGCGCACCTGACTGACGCGCGACCTCTTTGCCGTTTTTGAAGGCCACCATCGTTGGTAAACTGCGAATATTATAAGGAGCTGACGCCTGCTCATATTTATCCGTTTGCACTTTGGCAAAGACCACTTGCGGCAGCTGACCAGCAGCGACTTTGAACTCTGGTGCCATCATAATACAAGGCTGACACCAGCTCGCCCAAAAGTCTACGATGGTCAGTACCTCATTTTTTTGGATGACTTTATTGGCTGTTTGCGCGTTCAGCTCACACGGACTTGCTGTCAATAATGGCTGACTACATTTACCGCATTTCGGTGCAGCGCTTAGCCGTGCAGCAGGTACACGGTTGGTTGCTTGGCAATGGGGACAGACCAGATGAAAACTTTGCTCACTCATCATATGATTCCTATTTTAATTATTTTACGGTCTCGAAAATTCGACTTTGATATTTTTAACTCAAAGCTATTTGAATTGGCTTTACGAGCAATTTTAGCATAGTCAATTATACTCATTCTCTACGCCACTTGCTGTGCCACGCCACTATATACATAGCTCATCGGTCTTGGCCCGGGCAAATATTCTTCGCTGAGCTCGTCAATGACAAAACCACCCGCTCTAATCAGTGCTGGAATGTCACGATCTAGATGACAACCACCGGCCATCGGTTTCCAAAAAGGCGTCAGTCGATGCTGCCATCGCTCAACAGAAAAATCTGGCGCTAAGCCATGCTCACAAAACAACAAGCGACCGCTAGGTTTTAACACGCGCGCCATTTCTCGAAGTGCGGCTATTGGATCATCAATACTACATAAGGTAAAGGTCATCACAATCGTATCAAATTGATCCGTATCCGTATGAATGCCTTGGACATCAACGGCTATCACTTCAACTGGAATACTAATGTCAGCTGCGCGCTTGCGTGCTAATGTCTGCATCTGAGCTGCTGGGTCAACACCAATAATAGAAGAAACCTTTTTGGTATCATAAAATTGCAAATTAAGACCACTGCCAATCCCGATTTCTAATACCTCGCCCAACGCCTGAGGAACAATTTTAGAACGTGCTTTCATCACGTTACCTGTACTACAAGCAACATCTATCAGCTTGGGCAATACATAGCGCTCATAAGGGTTCATTATTCTCTCCAGTCATTGCCATATTTAGCGTTTGCGGATATTGATATAGTTGATACTAAATAAAATGGGTACATGACATTATGATGCGTGACTGGCACAAACTTTTCTTGCTTGCTGTGCCTACGCAGACAGAGGCTACGAAAAATTTATACCAGTCACGCTGTCTCTTTTTTATATTGACCTGACTATACCAAGCTTCTGTACAGCAGATAATCTACAGAGTAGCATTCTGATAGATATCAATCATACGATACTTGCATAGTAAGGCATAAGATGACAATTTTTACTTATGGCACTGTTTGGTTTATTCACCAAGGACATTGATCGGCACTTTCAAATAACGCGTACCATTGTCTTCTGGCTCTGGGAAATGTCCTGCATCAATATTAATTTGCACGGCAGGAATGATAAGGCGTGGCATACCCAAAGTCGCATCGCGGCGCTCACGCATCTGCACAAACTCGGCTTCATTTATACTGTCTTTAACATGGATATTTTCTAGTTTTTGTGCAGCAACAGTCGCTGTTGGACAGTGCTTACGGCCTTCACCTGGATAATCATGGCACAGATACATGACTGTATCTTCAGGAAGCGCCAACAGCTTTTGAATAGACTGATAGAGCGTTTTGGCATCGCCGCCGGGGAAGTCGCAGCGTGCTGTACCGACATCAGGCGCGAACAAGGTATCTCCAACGAATACCACTGTCTTTTCATCGTCAGCCGCCAGATAAGCCATGTCTGCCCGTGTGTGACCGGGCACATACATGGCAGTGATCGTAATACCGCCAAGCGCTAGTGTTTCACCCTCGTCGGTCAAAATATCAAACTGACTGGCATCGGTACGAAAACTGGTGTCAAAGTTAAAAATTTGCTTAAAGATTTTTTGTACTTCGGTAATATGCTGACCAATTACTAATTGTCCACCAAGGCTTTCTTTTACATGAATAGCAGCAGATAGATGGTCTGCATGCGCATGCGTCTCGATAATATATTTAAGCGCCCAGCCCTGCTCACGTACGAACTCAATCACTTCATCCACACTACTGGTACTCGTTCTGCCTGACTTGGCATCAAAGTTCAGTACGGGATCGACAATGGCGCACAGTTTCTGTTCGGTATCAGCGATAACGTGAGTATACGTTTCTGTATCGCTATCTAAAAAAGAATGAACTTGCATAGCTGCCTCTTTGCTTTTATAGGATTGTTTTAACCTTCGAACCATTCTTTAAGTATAATGGATCGTCATATACAATATTTAATTCAAAAACTAATGCATATTGAATGTTTATAAATTATTGCAGTTAATATCAACGCCGCCGACAACATCAGCGGTCAAATTTTTAGCATGCCTTTTTAACATGCTTTCTTAACGTTAATACCAATATAGCAATCACCATACATTTTATCAAATTATATAATGTAAATAAATATAACTTGATGTAAGCTGCGATATCATTGATAATTAACGGTAATCACTCATCACTTTTATAAAAACCACGCGACCTTTATCCTGGTTTTATATAAGGAGCTCACTCTGACAACTTCTACCTCAGCATTGGCTACCTCTACTGACAGTAAGGCCGACCCTATGTCAGTCAATAACGCAGACTCTGTACCGCTAGATCTGGCCAAACAGATGCAACAAGCATCGCTACAAGCCAGCCAATTACTAAAGTCACTCTCGCATCCTGATCGCTTACTCCTTCTCTGTCAATTGACTCAAGGTGAGTATTGCGTTGGTGAGCTTGAGGGCTTGGTCGGTGTTGGACAGCCAAGCTTATCGCAGCAGTTAGGCATATTGCGCAAGGATGAGCTGGTCGCGACACGGCGCGACGGCAAGCAAATTTACTATAGCATCGCCAGCGACGATGCCTTAGCGGTCTTAGAGCTACTTTATCAACGCTTTTGTGCCAAAACAGATGCCTAACTGGTTATTGAGTTCTTAGCTGTTTTTAACTTTATTTATGGTGATGACGTATTGATATGACCTCTATCGCTGCTCGCCTGATTCCCACTTGGCTGCGCCAGTATCAGCTGGCTGCCTTGCCAACTGACGTCATCGCTGGGCTGGTGGTGGGCGTACTGGTGATACCGCAAAGCCTAGGCTACGCCGTACTTGCAGGCTTGCCGCCCGTCTATGGTCTGTACGCTGCGATTGTGCCTGTCATCGTCTATGCTTGGCTTGGCTCTAGCAATGTACAAGCGGTCGGACCGGTGGCCATCACCGCTATTATGACTGCCAGTAGTTTGTTGCCTTACGCTGAGCAAGGCACTGAGCAGTATGCCCTAATGGCAAGTCTGTTGGCACTGATGGTGGGGTCACTGCTTTGGATCGCAGGACGGCTCAAGCTTGGCTGGATTATGCAGTTTATCAGTCGCGGCGTATCGGCAGGATTTGTGAGCGGTGCGGCGGTTCTCATTTTCGTCAGTCAGCTCAAATACTTAACGGATATCCCTATCGCGGGCAGTAGCCTAATCGGTTATTTATCGACCATGCAGTTATATGCGCGCCAGCTACATCCGTTGACCTTGTTGATTGGCGTGATCGCTTTTGCGCTCTTGGTCGCAAATCGCTACGGTAGCAAATGGGTATGGCGAACGTGGCTGTCATCCTCATCTGCCAAATGGGCAGAACGCTTATTTCCCCTTATTTTGCTCGGCATTGCCATTTTACTCAGTATGGCACTGCATTGGGACGCGCGTGGCGTGGCGACTATCGGTAATATTCCGCAAGGGTTACCACGTTTCACACTGCCCCATATACCAGACATCCAAGAAGCGCTCAAACTTTTACCAACCGCAGGATTGATGGCGCTTATTATCTTTGTCTCTAGCAGTTCCGTCGCCAGCACCTATGCGCGACTGCGCGGTGAGAAGTTTGATGCCAATCGTGAGCTGACAGGGCTTGGACTCGCCAATCTTTCTGGTGGATTGTTTCAGAGCTTTGCCGTGGCAGGCGGATTTTCACGGACGGCAATCAACGTCGACTCAGGTGCCAAAACTCCTCTCGCCAGCCTGATGACGGTGCTGGTGATGATTGCCGCACTAATCGCCTTTAATAGTGCACTTGCGCCGTTGCCTTACGCCTTGCTTGGCGCAACCATCATGGCATCCATCATTGGCTTGATCGATATTGCGACCTTAAAGTCCGCTTGGCAACGGGATCGCTTAGACGGCGCAAGCTTTATCGCAGCGTTTGTAGGGGTACTAATATTTGGGCTGAATACCGGACTGGTCATCGGTCTCATGGTGTCATTTGCCAGTCTCATCTGGCAATCGAGCCAACCACACGTCGCCATCGTCGGACAATTGGCTGGGACAGGACACTTTCGCAATATCAATCGTCACGATGTCGTCACTTTTCATAATTTATTGATGTTACGTATCGATGAGAGTCTGTTTTTTGGTAATAGCGAATCGGTACATCGGCGCATCTTAAATGCCTTACAACAATATCCCGAAGCGCATGAGCTGATTCTCATTATGGCCGCGGTCAATCATATTGATCTGACCGCGCAGGAAATGCTCAGCACCTTAAATCAAGAGCTGGCCCTGCAAAACAAGCATTTACACTTTAGCTTTATTAAAGGCCCAGTCATGGATGTCATCGAGCACACTCCGCTGATTGCTGAGCTATCAGGACAGGTGTACCTCAGTACTATGGATGCCGTCAATGCTCTAAAGCAAATATAAATACGCCCTACTATTTTCGTCAACCATACAATCACTATTGATGTCTGCAACAAAATATCGTTATGATAGAGAGTATAGTATGCTAGCTTGTTGTATGGCTGCACTCAATCTAAACAAGCTAAATCCAGCCGAACTGAAATAAGACAACATTTAGACGTCAAATCGACGCTTTAGTGTTTTTAACATTTTTTAATAAACGTAAATGACCCTTTTTATGACCGATGATTTAACGATTTATAAGCAAATATACCCAAGCCAATGTGTCAAGATTGCTGAGCTGGGCTATCGCTCAGTGCTCAATATACGCCCAGATGCTGAGATCGAGACACAGCCTAATAGCTGTGACTTGGCGACTGCAACGAAGCAGGCAAATCTGACGTATCATCACCTACCCTTTGATGATGAGCGCCTAAGTATGCTGACCGTAGAACAGTTTGCCGTCTTTTATCACTCAATGCCCAAGCCCATATTGATGTTTTGTGGTACTGGTGCTCGCGCCAAACTCCTTTATCAAAGCGCGTTGATGCAAGGGCTGCTATAAAACGGCTATAACGCTTACACACCTTCTCTTTAGAAATGACTGCAATAAGCCTAGGCTTAGATGCTGTATTCCTACACTTTACAGCTCACTCTTTCATATAAACAATAAAAGGAGCTCTTATGAGCCACGAAATCAGTATTACGGGACAAATTACCCCTGATCAAGTCCCTATGCTTGCCGAAAACGGCTTCAAAACCATTATCAACAATCGTCCTGATGGCGAAGAGCCGGGACAACCGACCAGCGCTGATATCGAAGCAGCTGCTAAAGAAGCAGGACTTGCTTATAAAGAAGTCTCATTTGCTGGTAGTGAGCTCAATCAAAACCACGTTGAGGAGTTTGCTGACTTCTTTAATCAAGCCGAGCAGCCAGTGTTAATATTTTGCCGTACGGGTAACCGCTCAACGGGTATCTACGAAGCCGCTAAGCGCATGGACTTGTTAGACGATTGATATCGACCTAAACAAACGTGCCACTACTTAAAAAAATGCCCGTCCAAAATTTGGATGGGCATTTTTTTGAATATTACTAAACTATAGACTGGTCTATTTTCAGCATTGGGTACATAATTAAATTTTATTTATACAATTTAATAGGACTTTATGATGCAAAAACCACTTCTCATCATCGGCAATAAAAACTATTCATCGTGGTCATTGCGAGCTTGGCTATTGCTCAAAGCCTTCGATGTTGACTTCAATGAGCAGCTTATCGAATTGTTTCATCCCTCAGCGTCATCCATTCTCGATGAGCATGCGCCAACAGGCAAAGTGCCCGTTTTGGTTTATGGTGAAAATGATGAAAAGGTTACGGTTTGGGATACCTTAGCGATTGCCATTCATATCAATGATTATTTTACCGACATAGATATTTGGACAGGACTGAGTAAGTCTGAGACTAAAAGCCCTACTAGCAACAGAATAAATAGCGCCTACTGCCAAAGCATCGTCGCTGAGATGCATTCTGGTCTAACGGGTATTCGTAATGAGATGCCGATGAATATCAGAGCGACTGCTAAGATACAACCAAGCGATGCCTGCTTAACTGACATTGCTCGTATCGAAGAGATTTTTGCGGATTGCTTAAAAAATCGCTCAAAAGACAGCTACCTTTTTGGTCAATTCACTGCTGCCGATGCTTTTTTTGCGCCAGTAGTGCTACGCTTGCAAACCTATGCTGATGCCTCCAGCATAGAATTAAAGCCGACGACTAAACAGTACTGTGAGACGATGTTAAACAATCCTCACATACAAGCTTGGATCGATTCAGCTTTAAAAGAGACACGCGTAATCAAAGAAGATGAAGCAGGCAAGATAATATCGATAGCTGGCATGTTGGCGAACAAATAGTATCTTGCATAAAAAAACCACTTTAACTCAGTTAAAGTGGTTTTTTCTTTCATGATAAATAAAGCGTACGTGTACTACTGTTTTTGGTCTAAAGCTTCTTTTACCGCTTTTTTACCCCATGCGCTCAGATCGAGGTCCAACTTTTCATACTCTTGTGCATCGAATAACGGCTCTTTAACCCCTGATTTTAATTGACTTGCAAAGTCGTCAAGTAGACGCTTGGCTCGCGGAAACAACATTATCAAGGCCAATAAGTTTGCTAGTGCTAGCACGCCCATCAACGGATCAGCGAAGAAGAATACTGTAGTAGCTGCAGGAGCCACTGCGCCCAAAAATAATATCGCCATCACTACAATTCGTAAAATCAGAGTCGCTATTTTGATATTCTTTTTGACCAAAAAGTTAATGGCATTTTCACCCATATAATAGTTATACATGATAGAGCTTAAGGCAAATAACAATATCGATATGGTCAGGATATACTGCGCCCAATCTCCAAGCTGGGTCGTTAGCGCTTGCTGTGCCAGTACAATACCATCGACTTCAGCACCTGGTTGATAAACACCGCTCAGCAAAATCATGAATGCCGTAGCACTACACACGACGATCGTATCAATAAACACTGACAGTGACTGTGAGATACCTTGACTGACTGGATGCGTGGCGTAAGCGGTGGCAGCGATATTAGGCGCAGAACCCAGACCAGCCTCATTCGAGAACAAGCCGCGCTTCATGCCTTGCTCAATCGCCACACCAATACCACCACCCACGACGGATTCAATACCAAACGCATTTTTAACAATCATCGCCATCAATGCAGGCAATTCGATGATATTGAGCACGATGACAATCAGCGCCATACCAATATAGATTAATGCCATCACAGGAATGACAACGTCGGCGACCTTTGCAATGCGCTGGATACCGCCAAAGACGATAAACCCGCCCGCAACCACCAGTACCGCACCTGTTATCCAACGATCAATGCCGAAACTTTCAAGCGCAGAACCTGCTACCGTATTGCCTTGGAATGCCACAAACCCGATAGAAAAAGACAGTAGTAACGAGATTGCATAAATAACAGCAAGCCAGCGATAGTCTTTACCTAAGCCATGTAAAATATAGGTCGCAGGGCCACCGCGAAAGTTACCATCAGTATCTCTACGCTTGTAAAGCTGGGCTAAGCTACACTCAACAATGCTGGTCATCATGCCAATTAAGGCCACAACCCACATCCAGAATACCGCTCCCGGACCCCCTAAAGAGATTGCAACAGCAACGCCAGCAATGTTACCGCCGCCAACACGTCCACCGATAGAAACGAGCAACGCCTGACGGGCAGAAATTCCGTCGTCTCCTACCTCATCCGTTTTAAATACACGGAACATACGTTTAAAATATCTAAATTGAGCAAATCTACCCACGATGGTAAATAATAAACCAAAAATAACTAACATAGGGATAAGTGCCCAGCCCCACGTTAGATCGCCGACTAGGGCAAAAAAAGCTTCAATATATTCCATGCCTATTTTCCTTATAGTTCATGACGCTATTATAGGTTTTATTGAGCTCATTATTGCATCAACAACACGATTTTGTAATGCAAATGTCGAATTTGTAACGTAAATACTGATATTTTCTGAGAAAAATCGCTTGATTGGTTTACTTAAATGACCATTTTCTAAATATTAGGATTTGTTCTATATAGACGTATTTATACGATAGCACAAAAAAACCACCTCAAAAGAGGTGGCTTTTCAAATTCAAACTAACTTCAAACTTACTGCATAACCAAGTATTCAAACGCTGATAATGCTGCTTTACTACCCTCACCCATCGCGATGTTAATCTGCTTAAATGGCACAGTCGTGACGTCACCACAAGCAAAGATACCTTTGCGATCCGTACGGCAGCGCTCATCAATCTCAATTTCACCAAAGCGGTTTAAATCCACGAAGCCTTTGATAAATCCAGTATTGGGTACTAAGCCAATCTGTACAAAGACACCGGACAAATCACGCTCATGAGTTTCACCTGTTTTGCGATCTTCAAAGACGATAGAGCTGACTTTACCATCAGTGGCCTTAATCTCTTTGGTCGCCGCCCCAGTGATGAACTCGATATTTGATCTCTCTTTGGCTTTGTTGATCAATACCTGATCCGCTTTTAGCTCATCAGCGAACTCAAGCACGGTTACATGCTTCACGATACCGGCAAGGTCTAACGCCGCTTCGACACCAGAGTTACCGCCACCGATGACAGAGATTTCTTTACCTTTAAAGAACGGGCCGTCACAGTGGGCACAGAAAGCCACGCCTTTGCCAATATTTTCTTCTTCACCTGGTACACCAAGCTTGCGCCATTGGGCACCCGTCGCTAAGATAATACTACGGGTCTCAAAAATCTCACCCGTATTTAGATGAATGCTGTAGTTTTCATCGACAGTCTCGCCGATTTCTTTAACGCTGACGTGCTCTTTTAGCGTGATGTTGTATTCGCCTAAATGTTTGACGAAGTCTGCTGATAGATGTGTACCTGTCGTCAATGGTACAGAAATCAAGTTTTCGATATCTTGCGTATCTTTGACCTGTCCACCGATTCGATCAGCGACCATGGTCACTTTTAGACCTTTACGCGCGGTATAAATGGCAGCAGCGACCCCAGCAGGACCAGCACCAATGATAGTGACATCCTGTTGTTCTAATTGCTCAGCGTCGTCTTCCACTTCTGACAACAAGTCAGGGAACTGCTCTTGCAATTTTCCGATCAGCTTAGCCGTATCAATTAGTCCATTAGCAAACGGCTTACCGTTTAAAAATACCGCTGGAACTCCTTGGATGTTATTCGCTTCTACTTGCTCTTGGAATAATGCACCATCAATCATTTCATTGCTGATGTCGTCATTCAATAAGGCAAATTGGTTCAACGCTTGCACAACTTCTGGGCAACTGTGGCAAGACAATGACACATAGGTCTGGAACTGTAAGGGCTTATTAAAACGTTTGACTAACTTTTGAATACCTTCGTCTAGTTTTAGCGTATGACCACCCGCTTGCAAGATTGCCAAGATAAGCGAGGTGAACTCATGACCACCAGGAATACCGCTAAAGACGATACCAGTATCAGTCAACGCGTCATCAGCATGACTGACGACTTTAAAACTAATCGCACTAGGCAAGCTCTCATCAATCGCTTCTGCATCAAAATTGATTTTGTCAGTCGTACCAGCGATTTTGGTCAAAAAGTCAATCAACTCTGCCCGCTTTTCATGCGTACCATTGCCTAAGACAAAGGTAATTGGACGGGTCATGTTTTCGCTATAGCTCTTGATGGCATCTAATAAACTTTGATCTATCATGTTTGTTCCTCATTATTATTTAATATGTAACGGCAACTAAGCGGTTGCACGTTTAAAGATGGAGAATCTGTAGTAAGTAATATCGTTTAAAGTGTTATTTGGATAAGGCTTGTGCCTTTTGATGTCCCTATTATCATAGGTTTCATAGATTTGAGCAAGCTGAGAAACCCAAACCTTATGTTTTATAAAACTAATCATTAATTAGAATTTATAATTAAATTTAAACTTATAAGAGGATTATTATCATAGTATCAAGATGATTTTTTCGCTACAATCGAATAAGAGCAATAGGAATAATTCCTGTTTCCTAGCGGAAGATTGGCTTTTATGCGTGCTTATCAAAGGCTATTTCTGCTTGTATTAAGCCTTATCACTATTGAGCGTAATAGCGGTTTGGTTGAGTAATAATCAAGTCTCACAATCATAAATCTTAACGACAATGCGCTGATGCTGATCGTTAGCTTGCGCTTCATAACAAGGATGACCAGATGAGAAAGACTGATACAAGGCTAGATAACAAAGAAATTATCGCTGAACTTAAGCAAAAAGACAGCCATTTTGCGAGTATTTTTGCTGAGCATACTCAGCTGGATGAGAAGATCAATTATCTCGAAAAGGATTTGATAAAACATAGCAGCTGTGATGATGAAATAGAACAGATGAAGCGTCGAAAACTACACCTTAAAGATGAAATTTATAAGATAATTGATAAAAACAAAACGCAATCTCACGCTTAACGCTTCATTCATTAGGGGCGTGTCCTCATTTTATCCTATCTGAGCACTTTCGTTCAAATCGAGGATACACCCCAAAATTACTGCTAAGAATTTCTTACATTTAGTTTTATAAATCTTAATTTT
Organism: Psychrobacter sp. Pi2-51; assembly: GCF_904846665.1. Taxonomy (NCBI): domain Bacteria; kingdom Pseudomonadati; phylum Pseudomonadota; class Gammaproteobacteria; order Moraxellales; family Moraxellaceae; genus Psychrobacter; species Psychrobacter sp. Pi2-51. Next base: position 103,699 of record NZ_CAJHBP010000007.1, on the reverse strand, counting down.
ATAATCAACAAGTCTCACAATCATAATCTGTCTTAACCACAACGCGTCACTGCTTATGCTAAGCACACGCTAAATAACAAGGATGACAACATGACCATGACTGATAAATGGCAAGATCACAGCGACATCATCGATGAGCTCAAGCAAAAAGATGCGCACTTTGCGAGTATCTTTGATGAACATACTATACTGGACAGGCAAATTGATAAGCTTGAGAATGACGTGGTCAAACACGCCAGCCGCGATGAAGAAATCGAACAAATGAAGCGGCGCAAGCTACAGCTCAAAGATGAGATTTACAAAACCATAGATAAAAATAAAATGCAATCTCAAGCGTAATCACTTATTTATAACCGATAAATAACACTAATAAAACTTTAACTTAAGATATAAAAAGACCCCATCAACGTAAGCTGATGGGGTCTTTATTTATAGCGCTGGTTCAAATTAAGAAAGTAATGAAAACAGCGCTACGTCTCGATAAATAGTTGAATAACTGCTTAGATCTTACCGACTAGGTCAAGACTTGGCTTCAATGTATCGCCACCTTGTTCCCAAGCTGCTGGGCAAACTTCGCCATCGTTTTCACGGACATATTGTGCCGCTTTTACTTTACGCAGCATGTCTTTTGCGCTACGGCCAATACCGCCAGCATGAATCTCAGCAACCTGAATCAAACCATCTGGATCGATTAAGAATGTACCGCGCTCAGCTAGACCTGCTTCTTCGATCATCACGTTAAAACCACGAGTGATTTTACCAGTAGGATCGCCGATCATTGGATAGTTTACTTTACCAATTGCGTCTGAAGAATCATGCCATGCTTTATGCGTGAAATGAGTGTCAGTCGATACTGAGTATACTTCTACGCCCAAACCTTGCAGCTCTTCGTAATGGTTTGCCATGTCTTCAAGCTCAGTTGGGCAAACAAAAGTAAAGTCAGCTGGGTAAAATAGGAAAATTGCCCAGTTACCTTTTACATCTTCTGAAGTGATGGTTTTGAACTCACCGTTTACATATGCATCTGCTGAAAATTCTGGAATTTCTTGATTGATAATAGACGCCATGATTGGCTCCTTTTTTGATTAAGTGTGATTAATTTAATGGTGCTTATTTATTTGATTGTTTCTGTTAAGCCTTGAACTATCTGGGCTACCTGACAAACTATACGCGAATTCTATGGTTAATCCAGTTAAAAGTTTTTAATGTGATGTTTTGTTTTATTAAACTTGTTAAACTATTCTATCTACTTCATGTCATCAGTGTGCTATCGGTAAATTTCGATAATGACCAAGATGCATAAGTATCGTCATTTGCGTGAAAAACAACCAAAAAAGAGGTCTTATGATTACCTTACGTCAACTTGAATTTGCCTTAGCAGTCGCTAAACACCGCCATTTCAAACGGGCAGCAGAAGATTGTAATATTTCGCAGTCTGCGCTGAGCTTAGGTATCGCAGAATTAGAAAAGCAACTAGACACACAGATTTTTGAGCGTAATAACAAACAAGTGCTTATCACTCCTATTGGGCAAGATATCCTGACGCGGGCGCAGCGTGTGTTTTCTGAAGTGAGCGACTTGACCACCCGTGCGCACAGTCATCAAACGCCGCTTGCCTACCCGATGACCGTGGGTATCATTCCAACGATTGCTCCTTACTTGCTGCCAAAAGTCCTGCCTACACTGCGAGCCAATTATCCAGAATTTCGTATGACCATCGTTGAGCAACAAACCGAACGCTTGCTTGAGCAAGTGCGTTACGGTCATATTGACACGGCCATCATTGCGCTACCCTATGCCGTAGACGGATTGCACAGTTTTGAATTTTGGAGTGAAGACTTCTTCGCAGTATTCCCAAAAGACGATCTCCATGCCAAGCTTGACACCATTGATTCTGAGGAGCTCGCTACTGCGAATCTCATGCTGCTGGGTGAAGGACATTGCCTGACCGATCAGACGCTATCGGTTTGTCATTTTGATCGGGCGCAAATGAAATCGAGCTTTTCTGATGCCAGTCTCAACACGCTTATTCAGATGGCACTCGCTAATATGGGCACAACTTTAGTACCTGAGATGGCGTTGGATCAATTGCATCTGCAAAACCAAAATGCGGTCGCGGTGCCATTAGCAGAAAAAGGCCCACATCGCCACATCGCCTTTGTCACCCGCTTGAATTATGCCCGTGTCGACGATGTAAATTTACTGGGCAAGGTATTTAAACAAGCCTTTGAAGATGCAGCTCATCAGGACTGATTTGACCGTTAAAACAATCATAAACTAGGCATTGTAGAATAGATATGAACGATGTTTCGCACGTAACGTCCGACCTTGGTCAGCATTTCGCCATGCACTTGTCTGCCATCGCTAATGATATTGATCGAGTAGAGGTAGAGGCGCTTTGGCAAGCTGTCGCTACCCGTTATAACGAAGCCCATCGCGCTTATCACACCCTGCACCACCTTAAGCAGTTGTTTGCGCAGTTTGAGCAAGTTAAGCACAACCTTTATGAACCCCATATCATCGCTTTAGCGCTGTATTATCACGATGTGATATACGAGCCAACATGGGCAGATAATGAGCTTAAAAGTGCAGACTATGCGGTGGAAGCGTTACGGAAATATTTGAGCGCGGAACAATGCCAACATATCTATGCACTTATCATGATGACAGCTACTCATCAACTTGATGAGTTAACCGATAATGATAAGTGTAGCGATGCAGCATATTTACTAGATATGGATTTGAGCGTTTTGGGTGCTGTATGGTCTGAATATGAACCGTACGCATCTGCGGTACGTAAAGAGTATGCACACGTGCCAGCTACCGATTACCGTGTCGGACGAACAGCGGTGTTAAAAGGATTGTTGGCGCATCCAAGACTGTATCTGACCGATTATTACTTTGAACGGTTAGAAGAGCAAGCGCGAGATAATATCAAGCGTGAGCTTACTTCGCTTGCAGCTTGATGAATAACTCACTGCCTTGACGTGCAGAATGCGAGTTATAGCTGGCTTCCATAATCTCTATATCAAAATACTGCTCAAAGCGCTGCTGATATTCATCTTTTGTGCCACCAAAAGGTGGTTCATCACGGCCAAAATCCACATTGAAAAGTAGGCCAACCAGCTTACCTTGCGGCTTCAATAGCGCTGCCATCTGTTCGACATACTCATCACGACGTGATGGATTTATCGCACAAAAAAACGTCTGCTCAAGCACCCAATCAAATTGATGCTGCTCAGGTGATAAATTAAAAAAATCTGCACAAATCAGGTGCGCCGCTGGGAAGTCAGGATAGCGCTCTGCAAACGCATCAATCGGTGCAGGCGCAAAATCAACCAACGTGACATTGGTAAAACCCTGCTCGTGTAGATAGCCAACCTCATAGGCATTGCCTGCCCCTGGCACTAGAATAGCCTGATCTTTAGCAGACGCAGGCAGTTGATCGATGTAAGCTTTTAGCGGTGGTGACACCTGTCCCATATCCCACTGTATGCTACCAGTCTCATAACGCTGCTGCCAAAATTCGGCTTGATTGACGTTGTCCATATGACATCCCTGTATATACCATGCATCTACAATATACCTATCATTCTATTATTTGAATGATACGCTGTATACTGCGACGTGAGCGCTTATCATAGCAGGTATGTTAGGGTTAACGAATGCCTTTATATCATTTGTGTGAAGCGTTTAATCCAGCTGACCCGACTTGCCCGCTAGCATATCGTGCCACTGCTGATAATCTGGCATCGCTGCCGCTACCGTTTGCCAAAACGCCTTACTATGATTGGCATGATGCAAATGACACAGCTCATGGACAATGACGTATTCGGTGCATTCAATCGGGTAAGCGGGAAGATATACGGATAACCAAATTCGACGCGCACGCGTGTTGCAACTGCCCCAGCGCGTATGCATTTTTTTCAGTCGAACTTCATTAGCAGTAGCACCGACTATCGGTTGCCACTTGGCAAATAGTGCTGGATTTACTTCAGTAAGTTGTTGCCGATAATAAGCGATTTTTTCATCGTGGTTGAGAGTGAACGATTGCGCGATACCCCATAAGAGGACGGAACTATCCGAGGTTGACGCTTTGGGTTTCGGGGTTTGCTTGTGATGATAACGCGCTAACACTTGCGGATGGTTGTCTAGCGCCCATGATACGCGCTTGTCGACAGCTTGGGCGATTTGGCTGGGGCTGATAGACATCGGTACAGAGACCATGAGCGCATAAGGCTTTAAGCGAAAATTGATATTTTTGACGCGCTTTTTACTCACGTGCAGCGCAATACCCGCTTGTGCCAGCTGTTGTCTCGCCAAATCTAATACGAGCGACGTACTCGGTTGCGGCATCGTGATGTCTCCCCTGTACCGCTTATGCTAAGACTGCCTGCAAATGATTGTCAAAAGACATATTATGTATTTGACTGTCCTGCACCATAATGTCGGCAGTATGCTTTAAATTTGATTCTGCTACACTCGATGTTTCTACTGGTAGAGTATTGACACGTAATCTGGTCAGTTTCCCGTGCCCATCGCTGACGATAAAGCCTGACGCTCCATGATTACTTTTAGTTTGACCAGTGACCTGACCAGCTATTAGCGAAGCGCCTGCACAATCCGGCAAACGCACAGCATCAATCAGCATGCGTGTGTTTAAATCATAAATCGCCGCACAACCACCAATCGGTGTAGTCACACATAACAGATTGCGCTCACTATCAACCGCGACACTGGCAATGTATTGATGGAAGCATTGCCATTTATTATTGGGCATAACCAATGGTTTAAAGTCAGAATCACCGCGATGATGGGTCAGCACTAACGGCACATTGATATGTTTCTCACCCTGAAATTGAATACCAATCATCACCGTGCCATCGTCATGTATGGCCAAATGACGCACACTCATCTGATTGTATTCAGGGATAATTTGCTCAAGCAGCGTCCCATCATGACGGTTCAGATAAGTCAGTGATGGACGCATGGTATCAAGATTCAGCTCTTCACGAGAGGCTTGTTCGGTTTTGATACCGCCATTAGCGATGACCAATGTCTCGCCATCTGGATGCATAATCAGCTCATGTGGCCCAATACCGTGCGAGTCAAATTCGGTTATTTTATTATAGTTATCATGAGCATCGTAGATACCAATTTTACCCGCCAAGCTTATCGTATCATTCTCAGTGACGTATAGCTTTGTGCCGTCTAAACTGTAGCAAGCATGCCCATAAAAATGGCGATTAGCAGCCGCTTTTATAGCAAACTTTACCTGTCCTGTCGCTGTGTCTAATACCCAAAACTTTTCACTGGGGCGGCGACCCAACACCACGACATCACGTTGACAGTTATGAGCATTTAATCTGTTTTGATTGTTTTGTCTATTTTGAATATTAAGGATTGGCTGGACAACAATATCGTGGACACGCTCAGGCATGGTCGTTTGCCAAACGATTTGTCGGTCTGCATCGATGCCGACTACCCCAAAGCCATTTTCATCATGACTGTTATCGTCATTTATCAATGATAGGTTTTTTGGCATGGATGCCACGCCACTGACCCAGCATACTGGACGCGCCAACATAACGGTGCTATGCATTGCCATCAGGTCAGTCACGGTATTTTTAGTATCATAATTTTTATCATCGATATCATCATGATAAGCCCGTTGCCACGCAGCAGATGCTTGCTGATAGGCATAGCGAAAACGGGTTAGCTGTGGCTTGGGCGATGCTTGCAATGTATGCAGCTGAGCACGCACACCCGACACATAATCTTGCAACTTTGCTTCAGGCTGATGCTGCTTGCGATAGTGATGATGTATACCAATCAGTGCCACCGTTCCCAATACGCTACCAAGCGTAGTCAAGGCCGAAGTCACCAGCTGCTCATGATTTGAGCGCTTGTTTGCCGGTTTAGGCGCTGCTTTAGATGACGCGCTATGAGATTTGGCTATGGCAGCGGTATTGGCTTCAGAGATTTGCATGACTTAATCGCCATCGTTGCTGTTAAAGCCAACACGGATGCCGAGGGTCGGAATCAATTGGCGTTTCAGCAGACGGGTAATGGTCGTAAAATGATCAAACAATTCTTGCTGCTTGGCTTTATCGGCAGTCGCTAAATCCTCTGGCATCTGCGCCAATAGCGTGGTCGTATCAGCCAGCTCGCTTGATAGACTGGCCGCAATAGCATTCTCATCATTGCTACCAAGAATGGCCGTCAATACCGGGTCAGTCAGCGTTTTATTCAAGGTAGCCAACTTAGCATTGATAATAGCGCGGCTTTGTCCAGCAGTAGCAGCAGGCAGATGTCCCTTGGCTTTGCCTGTGAGACCTAATGGTTCATCAATAGCATTGGTCTTCATCGTCTCAATCAATGACAATAAAGCGTTAAACCACTGGTTCAAACCTTGATCGCTATCAGCCGTTTTATCAATCGCCAGTAAAGTCGTGGCGTTCTGCTGCCAGTTACTTTCGATGTCTTTTAATCGCGTGCTTAGTGCCGCGCTGGCGCTGACCACATAAGCACATTGAGCAGCATTCAAGCTGTCATTGGCAAATAGCGCCTCTTCCAGACCTGGTACACCTTGCACAATAGCGCTCTCGTTAGCGAGCTGCTCTGGGGTTAGTTTTGGATTGGCCGCGATTAGCTCTGCAACACCACTGTGCACCAGACCGCGCTCGTCAGGGTAATAATTGATGTACAAGTTGCTCATACTAGCAGTCGCAGGACCGAAGTTGATCATCTCAGCACTCGCCCATGCTTGTGCCAGTACCAGCCACTGAGCACGTAACGCTTGTAACTCATCACCGCTGACAGGCGCTTGCTGACAATGCTTCTGCGCCAAATCATGTAACAAACCACTTTGCTTCGCCGCATCCGCATAAGCTGGAATGACAATGTCTTCAGCCACATGCGTCAGATAGGTCTTTTCGGTCTCCGCGCTGATATCTATGGCGACTATCTGTTCGTCATTCGCGCTATCGGCGGCCGTACTGTTTGAAGTGGCACTATCTTGCGCGACGGCTTGGCTATCCACCTCTGCTGTTTTATTCTCATCGGCAGGCTTGACACAACTGATGAGTAATCCAGCACTCAGTGCCGATAACGCCATTGCTAATGCAGGATTTATTTTCATAAGTTTCTCGGTAATGGGATAAGTAATAATTTATATCATTTTTATAATGATTTTAAGAAGGCGTTTAATTCAGCGCGTCCTTGCTTATCTAATTTCAACACTTTTTGGCGTTGCCTTTCTGCTTCACCGCCATGCCATAGCACTGCTTCCATCAGCGTGCGCGCGCGACCATCATGTAAAAAGGTCGCTTGTGGATCGACGGTTTGAGCCAGACCAATTCCCCACAATGCAGGAGTACGCCACTCGTATGAGTTGGCCAAAAACTCAACTTGCGCATCTTTTGCTGGTAGTTTGCCCGCTATCGTGCGATCGGCAAGCGCATCACCCATATCATGCAGCAGCAAATCCGTATAAGGATAAATGACTTGTCCATGCTGCTCAAGATGATCGTCATCGGTTTTTGGCAACTGATATCTTGGCGTATGGCAACTTTGACAACCCATATCATAAAAATGTTTTTTACCAGCCAGTACCAGCTTATCGTTGGCATTGCGACGATGGGGCACGGCTAAATTCCGCGTATAAAATTCTACAAACTTGGCTATTTCATCATTCACTTCGACGAGCGGCTTACCATTACCTTGCTCATCAGCGCCAGTAGTCGCGTTAATACAAGCGGTTTGGCTCGGCATGCAGGACTCATGAGGACGAATGTTTGAGGTCAGCCCCATATCCTCATTAAAGGCACTTTGGTTTTGTGTAATCAGCTTGGTTTGACCAGCTTTCCAACCAAAACGACCAAGCGCATGCTTGCCAGTTTGCGGGTCCATCACCCAGTTAAACTTGCCACTGATGTCGCTAGTACTATTGTTATTGACCGCTTGTTTTTTAATATCATCGTCAGGTATTTGTTCTAAGAGCCCAAGCCCAATCATTGGTAAAGCCACTCGCGGTGATACCATCATTTCATTATCAAACGCCCCATAGCCGGGTTTGGTCAACTTAAAGCTAGGCGCACGTAGGGTTTCAACATAACCATCGGCAAAGGTAACTGGCATATCGGTCCACTGTACCGCAATTCGCGCTTCGGCTGGTACACCCTGAATACCGCGATCTTGTAGCTGACCGCCATACATAGGATGCACTACTTTTTCGATCAGGGAATCCTGCAATTGCTGACGCTGCTCATCCGTTGTCGCTGGCATAGACAGACGTATTAATAAACTATCAGCATCGTCCTTGCTGCTCATCGGCGCGTGACCACGACCATCTTTGACATGGCATGATTGGCAGGCGGCGACATTGAATAACGCGCCAAGACCGTCACGGCTGTCCGTGCTAGCAGGGGCAATCACCCACGGTTGTTGAAAGAACGCATTACCAATAAAAAAAGAACCTTTGCGTAAGGCGGTGAGATTTGATGAAGGTTTTGAGTAACTCTCAGCACTGGTAATACTAATACCGCTATCACCGCCTTGTTTAATCTCTTGCGGGTCAAAAGAGGCAAGCTGCTGCATGGGCACCCCAGCCAGCGCTTCGATATTTTGACTGCGTTCAGCAGCCAAGGCTTTATCCTGCTTATCAGCATTGACGTCATTCTTATTAGCGGATGAGCTGTCAGTGGGCTGACAAGCCGTAACTGACAAGACGCAGAGAGCACTAAGCGCAAGCTTTAACGGTGTATTTTTAGACAATAAAGAGGTATGAAGAGACATAGATAGTTTGTCTTTCGTGGCAGAAATGGCGTTCATAAGCATTGCCTTAGCGCTAATATAGAACCATAAAAATCGCGCACCATAACAATATGTCGTTACAGTCAACAGGGTACAACTGTAAGAAAGCTGGCTGGTAGCGTTATTTTAATAGGGCATAAAAAAACACATTGCCAACCGAGATTGACAACGTGTGTATTATACATAAATTACTTTCTTATGAAAATAATTCTCATTCACTTATAGCGACTTATCAGGCATTATAAATGAATACAACTGACGCTAGTAAGCGTATAAACAGCCTAGCTTAAAACTATGAACCCGCATCAGCATCGAGATTATCAATACCAACCGCTTTTGCCGCGCTTTCGATACCAGTCGTCAATTCCTGCAAGCTGGTAATGGCAGTCTCGATCCAACCACGACGAGCATTTTGCTCTTCAGCAGAGATACCTTGTTTGCTTGCTTGACCAACGGTCGCGATCATTTGATCAATCTTAATACCTTCTTTTTCGCCTTTTTCAACGATGACATTAAAATCACTTTCTACTTTACTAAAGTCAGCAGCTAGCTTATCAGCAACATCCTGATGACCCGTATCAATCAGGTAGTTTTTCACGCCATAGCCACCAACGGTTTTATCCGCGAGGGTCTTGTAGCTGCCATTAAAGACATTCTGAATGCCGCGAGCATTATTTGCATAGCTCAGATGGGTCAAGTCACTAAAGCATTCATGTTCGTCTTCGGTAGATCCCGTGACGAAGGCGACCTGCATACGCTGAGAGGCCAACTCGCCAAATGCCAAGCTGCCCATCTGATACATAATCTGGCGCAGGCCATTGTTATCTTTACGCGCTATCATATCGCTGCGTAAGGTATGCTCACTGTCAGGCTGCCACTGGGCTTCCATCGCGGTCAAATCATCAACCAATAACTGCGCAGCGGCCTTTAAGAATTCGCCGCGACGCTCACAAATGCTTGCATCGGTATTGGCGCTTTCACCACTAGTACATTTGCCATCGGTGGTATTGTAATCACTAATCGGACGGTTGCCTGCACCCTCACCGACGCCGTTGGTATCTTGTCCCCATAGCATAAACTCGATCGCATGATAGCCGGTCGTCACGTTGGCTTCGCTACCACCGATCTCATTCATGTCTGCTAATAGTTGCGGCGTAATCGTGCTGGTATCTTGCTTAATGCTACCGACGGCAATGCTATCACTATTGATGATATTGTCTTGACTGTTGTATTCACCTTCGTAATCATCGCTGACGTAATCAATGAGCGCTTCATCGAGCGGCCATGCATTGACCTGTCCTTCCCAGCCATCGACGCTACCAATCTCACGCTTGTCATCAGCGCTCACAAATGCTTCATCAAAACGAAATACTTCAGTCTGTGAGTAAGGCTGACGCGCCGCTTTATAGGCAGCTTTTGCCGCTTCAAGGTTCGCTTCAGTTGGCGCATCTACATAAGCATTCACTGCTGTCTGCAAAGTCTTTGCGGTGTCTAATGAATCTTTATAGGCAGCATGAGCCATATTTACATAGCTAAGTGCCAAGCGATCGATATTGGCTTGCTCTGCGCCTGATGTGATTTTATTATTGGCAGCGTCTGTATTTTGTACCTCTGTTTGTGCATCAGTGGCGGTATCGTCATTGGCTTGCTTGGTACAACCCGATACCAGCAGTATCCCTGCAAGCGCAGCGGCTAAAGTAGTTGGTAAAATTTTACGGCTCGTCACTGTGGTCATATTCATACACGTCCTCGATGAGATACATTATAAAAAAAGGCAAGTACAGTAAATGACTGATGTATAGGGTCATAGCTGCTAAACACTGTCATCACTATTGCTGAAATATTCAAATATTTGCGAATTATAATGTTATTGATAACTATTATCAAATATAATTTAAGGATTGGGTCTTACCGTTGATCAGAAGCTGGCTTATCAAATTCTAAGCCCAAAAAAAAGGCCAGCGTATTGCTGACCTTTTTTGCACTATTCTTACTGTAAGCGACTAAAATAGATGGTTATCAAACCATTTATTAGTTTACGCTTTGTGGTGAGTTAATGGTTAGCTCAACACGGCGGTTTTGCTGACGACCATAATCAGTGTTGTTGTCAGCTACTGGGCGTGATTCGCCATAAGCAACAACGTTGACACGGTTAGAAGCAACACCACGAGCCGTTAGATAGTTAGCCACTGAGTAAGCACGATCACGTGATAGACCCATGTTATATGACGTTGAGCCTTTACTATCGGTATGACCAGCAATGTTAACTGATGTTTTGTTGTACTGGTTCATCGTTGAAGCAAGTTTATCAAGTGTTGGCTTGAACGATGAGCTCAACGTAGCATCATCAAATGAGAAGGTGATGCTGCCTGGCATAACTAAGTCGATGTTACCAGTCGTTGGGTTTTGTTCAACCGTTACACCTGTACCAGCCATCTGTTGCTCAAGCTGCTTAGCTTGACGCTCCATGTAATAACCAACACCAGCGCCCAATGCGGCACCAATAGCTGCATCACGGCCAGTTTTGTCGCCACCAGTTGCTTTAGAGATGGTTGCACCACCTAAAGCACCTGCCAATGTACCAATAGCAGTTTTGTTCAAGCGCTGTTGTCCAGTGTTTGGATCAGTAGCACAACCACTAAGTGCTAAACCAGATGCGACTGCGGCAATCATTAATGTATTACGCATAATATTTCCTCTTAAGTATTAAATTAAAATTTTGCTTTATTAAGCTGTGCTTTTTATAAAGATTATTTATGAATATTATTTAGGTGCTTACTTGCGTTCGTTATTATTATGGCAATTACCATCTATCTATGTGTAATATTTTGTCACATCTATGTATGAGAAGTGCAGGAGGGTTCGCACCCTTCTCCTTTGTGTTATCTATCTCCACTAGGCCAGACATGGCAAGTCACGTTTACAGTCGTACACTATGAATAATTTCTGTTAAAATCATGCAATAAAGTTGACCGTGAAGCAGCGCTAATAACACCACTAAAAATATAGCGCGATTTCAACCCTATAAAACCGCCAAAAATTTTGCAAATAACGACTTCAGAAATGGAGTGTTTATATATCAACAATATCGATAGACAGGGATTAAACATGCGCCTGACCTCTACTATTCAAAAAATACATCAACGCGCCCCAAAATTGGGCAAGGCAGTTTCGCTGACTACAGCAGCCGGTGTCATCGCGGCCAATAGCTTTGGTTATAGTATCCCGTTATGGCTAATGGGCGCGACCAAGATGATTACTGGAGCACCCATTGCGGATAAAACCGTGATAAAAATTGCTGCCCACTGGATTAGTAGTAATAACGCCTTGATCGATAATATGTTGCCACGTAAAGATTGGCGTATCAACTTACCCGATGATGTCCATATGGCCGGTAAATACCTGCTGGTTAGCAATCATCAGTCATGGGTCGATACCAGTATCGTGCAATACATTGGTGAAAAGCGCCTGCCCCTCACCCGATTTTTTACCAAGTTTGAGCTGATTTATATCCCAATCGTTGGTCAAGCCTTTTATTTTTTAGACTTCCCAATGATGCGCCGCCATCCTAAAGAAAAGGTTGCTAAAAACCCTGCATTAAAGGGCAAAGACATTGAAGAAGCCAAGCGTGCCTGCGCGTTATTAAAAGATAAACCGTTCACCTTATTAAACTACTTAGAAGGCACTCGCTTCACCCAAGAGAAACATGCCAAACAAGGCTCACCTTATACGCATTTACTGAAACCGCGTGCGGGTGGCTTGGCGCTGGCTATCAATGCACTAGGGGATGACATCGATGGTATTTTAGATATGACCATTGTTTATCCGGATGGCGTGCCAACCTATGGTGATCTATGGAAAGGCAATATCACACGCTTGGGCGTTGACGTTCGGTATATTAAAATACCTGACGAATTGTTTGCTGGTATCAAAAATGGTGGCTATGAAGAGGATGAGGCAATAAAGGCTAAAATGTTCGATTGGGTTGAACAGATATGGTGTCAAAAAGATGACCTTATTACCACCATGCTTGCTGACTTTGCAGATAACCCGCAGAGCAAATAGACTGAACGATAAATTTTTTTCAGTAAACCTGCAAATCACAATGTTGCCATACTTTTTATGCTGCAATATAAACACTAAAAGCTGGCTAAGGCGTGTCCTCGTTTTGAGAATGCTGATAAAAATGAGATAAATGGCAGCTAAACAAGGAAAGTAGTACAGATAATATCGAGATATGAGCAAGCTACTTGACGCAGTTTGGCAAATATTTAGCCATTTTTAGCCCGTTTACAGTTTACTGTTCAGATTGAGGACACGCCCTAATATCAGGTTTTACTCAATTGATATAAAATACCAAATTATAATGGTTGATGGGTTGTTTTTTGATGGCATTCATTGATAATGTGAATAGTCATTAAAACGCTCGCTTACTCAGTTGTAATATCATCACTGACCCTGTCTACTGATGACATTATTTCTTATGCCATTTCTTACTAAAAGGTATGACTGTGCCCGCCTCTCCTACTAAAAGCTCGCCAATAACCGCAGCAATGCCAAATGAGTCATCGAACTTAGCAAGCAGTCAATCTTCGAGCATGCAACCTTCAAGCACGCAGTCACCACAGTCAAATCGTCCCAAACCAAGTCGCTTTAAGCTGACTTATGACATTTTGATGATTGTTGCTATTAGTATTGATCTCTTATTGATTAGCATAGATGCCATCTTGATGAGTAACTTTAGTAGCAATGTTGCAGGGTGGCTGACACTGAGTGATGCGCTTAACTGGTATCAAGGCACTTTGCTTGATCCGTTGCGTACGGCGGGTGGGTTTTTCACCATATTCTTAGTCGTCGAGCTATTATTACGCTGGGCAATTGCCATTAAAGAAAAAGTTTATTATCGCTGGTTCTTTTTTCCGTTTGTCCACTGGTATGAGGTGTTGGGCTGTTTTCCGCAGCTACGCGCACTACGGTTATTTCGAGTAGTGGTTATCGGCCGCCGACTCTACCAGCTTGGCTATCAAGTACTACCGCAGTCGTGGATTGACCGTATCAAGTTCTATATTGATCTGCTATTAGAAGAGTTGTCAGATCGCGTCATTTTGACTGCAATCGATAATTTTCGTGTGCAGCTTACCGACACCAAAACGCACAAATCATTGATCGAATCAACGATTGCTCGCAACCGTCATGAGATTGAAACAGCATTACTTTCGCTACTACGCACAGAGCTGGCGCCAAAGCTGCAAGCGCTGACGGCCTCTCCAGGAGGCAATAACATGATAGCTGGTGCGATGGGCGAAGCGATTAAAGAAGGTTTGGCCAATACGCCAGAGTTACGTCGCTACTTGCGCATGATACCCATCGCTGGTGGCTTGATTGAGTCGCAATTGCAGCATGTGGGACACAATATTGGCGAAAATGTGGTCATTGCTTTAAACGAGCGTCTCCTCGATGCTGAACGTCTTGATGCATTGATGGTCGCTATTGCCAGCGGTGTGGCACAAATCGATACCAACAACACCGCGCTGGACACTTTGATTTCTAGCATTATTGAGGACAGTTTGACAGCATTTGAAGCACAAATAAAAGTGCAGCAATGGAAGCACCAAGATATGCTTAACTTATAATATTTTTGCTAAAAATGGCTGATAAATAACCAGCACCTAAGTAAATAACCACTAAATAATAATAAATATAGTACGCATGCAGCCATACGATATTTTTTGAGGATCAATCTTATGACGATTTTAGATAACGAGAACAGCAGCCCAACCCCGAGCGCCACGCCTGCTCTCGCCTTTTACGGCAAGATGCTCACCTTTTCGCGCTTACAGTTCAGTACGGATGACTTGAGCGCTATCGAGGCTCAGCTTGCTGAAACGCTTAGCAACAAATCCAGCAATATACCTATCCTCATTGATAGCGAGGTCGAACAAGATCTGTCTGCATTGGTAGAGCTGTTATGGTCATGGGGACTGCAACCTATCGGTGTCGTGACAGGTGTGTTGGATGCACAAGCACGTGAGCAGCGATTGGCGATATTTCCTGCCGACGGCAAACGTATCGAGCGTATTCTACCCAGTAAAAAACCCACTGCTCAGGTCAGTAAAGCATCAGAAGCCAAAAGTACAGAGTCGACCAGCACGAATGACGCAGTCGCAGCGTCTGAACCCGCACTTGAGACAGCGACCGAGACGACCATCGCCAATATTCCAGCAGAAACCTTGGTAAGCGCTGAACATATCACCAGCCTCATCTATGATCAAATGCTACGTTCAGGACAGAGCCTTAACCACGTCGGTGGGGATTTGATTTTGACCAACAGTGTCAACAGTGGTGCTGAAGCGATTAC
This sequence comes from Psychrobacter sp. Pi2-51, assembly GCF_904846665.1. Taxonomy (NCBI): domain Bacteria; kingdom Pseudomonadati; phylum Pseudomonadota; class Gammaproteobacteria; order Moraxellales; family Moraxellaceae; genus Psychrobacter; species Psychrobacter sp. Pi2-51. The sequence continues at coordinate 88,527 of NZ_CAJHBP010000007.1, read as the reverse complement.
AGACAACAGCTTGCATGTCTACGGCCGCGCCCAAGGTCGTTTGGTCGCAGGGGCAACAGGCGACAAAGATGCTCGTATCTTTTGTCAGGTCTTTAACCCGTCATTGGTGTCAGTCGCAGGCACTTACTGCCTACGAGACAATTTACCGCAACACGTAATCGACAAACCAGTACAAGTACGCTTTATAGAAGGTCAAGGTTTGGTATTTACCGTGATGGATGATGCTTAGTTAGACGGCTGATTTGTCGAATTTTATATATAAATCTTAAAGGCATTTGCTGTAGTACTGAGAAAGTAATGGCTAAATATCTTACTTAATATTTCAGTAAGTTTGGTTAACAAAACTGTCTCAAGACAAATAATTTACTCTGCCACTATGTAAACTATCTATCAGTGCTAATACCTATAGGCAGGAGCACTTAACGCAGATAATCGTTGTTTTTCGCTTTAGTGCAGACTTGCTATAAATTTTTGTTTATTTATGCTAGGCTTACGCTCGCAGCGCATATATTACATGTGAATAATAAGCATAAGAGAATGCGCTATTTTATTTAATAGATATCCCATTGATTCATAGGAGTGTGCCATTGTGGCGAAGATTGTTGTAATCACTTCAGGTAAAGGCGGTGTGGGCAAAACCACCACTAGTGCCTCTTTTGCCGCCGGTTTGGCGTTGCGTGGCTATAAGACAGTTGTTATCGATTTTGATGTGGGTCTACGTAATCTAGACTTGATCATGGGCTGTGAAAATCGAATTGTTTATGACTTTGTAGACGTCATCAGCGGTAACGCGCGCTTGTCACAAGCACTGGTCAAAGACAAACAGCTTGAGAACTTATACATCCTACCTGCCAGTCAAACGCGTGACAAAGATGCGCTGACAGACGAAGGGGTGTCCGAAGTAATGGCTGAGCTGTCTAAGCAGTTTGACTATATCATTTGTGATTCGCCTGCTGGTATCGAGCGTGGAGCCCAGTTAGCGATGTATCATGCTGATGAAGCGATCATCGTGACCAACCCTGAGATCTCTTCAGTACGTGACTCGGATCGTATTATCGGTATCTTACAAAGCCGTACCAAAAAGATCGAAGAGAACCAAGGTTCTATCCGTGAGCATTTGGTTATCACTCGCTACAATGCCGAACGTGCGGCAGCGAATGAGATGATGGATATCGATACCATCTCTAATGATATCCTAAAAGTACCCTTACTTGGTGTTATCCCTGAAAGCCATTCAGTGCTTGAGGCATCTAACCACGGTGAACCGGTTATTCACTATACCGACTCCATCGCTGGTCAATGTTATGATGACATTGTCGCCCGTTTCTTAGGCGAAGAGCGGCCGTTGCGTCATATTGACGTGAAGAAAAAGAGTTTATTACAGCGCTGGTTTGGGGGTTAATGATGAGTAAGAAAAAAGGATTTTGGAGCAATTTATTTGGTACTGATGACAGCAGCAATGTCGGCAGTGCTAATTTAGCCACTGAGCGTCTCAAGGTTATCGTTGCGAGTGAAAATCGCTTAAACAACCGCCTAACAGCGGATCGTATCGAAAAAATGAAACGTGAAATACTAGAAGTGGTAAATAAGTACGTCAATGGCGTGCAAATTGATGATGTGAATATCAATCATCGTTCTGAAGACAGCTTAGATGTGCTAGAGATGAATATCAACTTGCCTGAGCATAAAAAGTAAGCTGTTCAAAGCATATGGAACAATCGCTCTAGTTAAGCCCTAATCTAAAAAAGCCCTCAGTAAAATACTGAGGGCTTTTTTGTGGACGTATATTTTCTAGATTAGTCGTTACTTTATACGTGCGATCAAATTGTCTTTTTTGACAAACTGATGATACAAAGCTGCACCGATATGCAATACAGTAAAGGCAATAATCATGGGCCAGATAATATCAGCGTGTAAATCATTATAATAACGCGCTAAACCTCTATCTGGGGTGACAAAGACAGGAATCTGAAATAAACCAAATATATCTACCCGTCGACCCCCATAGACTGACATCAGCAAGCCAGCTAACGGCATCGCGATTAGCAAAGCATATAGCGCAAAGTGCGACAACTTTGACATCAACAGCTGCCACTTAGGCATCGGTAACGCTGGTGGCACTTTGGTAAAGACGCGATTGATAACTCGCGCTATCATCCAACACAACAAGCTTATACCAAAGGCCTTGTGTAGCCCAATATAGAGATTGTTATTAAGATTTTGGTATAACAGCATCATGAGCCACGTTACCAGCAATAAAACCGCACTGATCCAGTGAAATAAGCGGCTAGCGATTGACCACTTTGAAACATTCGCATCGATATTATTCATAGGCTGCTCTATTCACTCTAACCAACATTTATAGATAAAGACAATAACAGGCGGCATAGTCATTGTGGCTAGGTTAGTCTTGACGATGTTACTGGTCACTATCATTAGTCGTGATCATTAGTCATGATTAAGACTAAGGAATTGCTATTCACTATAGGCCACACTTACTAAAAAAGCTAGCTGTCTAAATCAACCAATTGATGCGCAATTTTATCCAAATCAGGCACCAAGTAGAGAATGTTATCGATAATTACGGTTTGAAACAAGTAGGATTCTACAACGTTTTCTTGAAAGCGTTTTTTGACATAGTCGATTTCACTATCTGTCAGATTTTCGCCAGTCGCTTGAACAGTTTCACTGTCGCTATTTTTTGTTTTTTGGGCGACGCTATAATCGATATTCGCATTGCTCGTATACTGTTCAGGAAGCTCAATATCCTTAACGTCAGAGATACGTACTTGTAACTGGTGCAGTTCACCGACAGTCTGTAATGCTATGCGATGGGCAGCCGTATTACCCTCTAATACGATGATTTTTTCTGGCGTTTGCCCACGGGATAGCAAATGGAATACAGCGACTTCTTGTTGTTGCCACAGATAAGTCCAAATATGCTCATCAAAGTCATCCACACTCAAAATCAGGCTGCTCGGAATAATCCAATCAGGCTGATTAAATGCTGGAACGATAGTGACATCTAGCATACCATTGTTCGTGGTTAGCAAGCTTACTGCCTCAAACGAATGTTTTATAATTTGTTTCATACGTCGCTCACAATAGATTAATGCGAAGAGGCAACAGCCGCCCTTTCACCAATATAGTCGGTAAGTTTTTGTGCTAAAGCCACAGGGCTACCAATAAAACCACAATATCCAGAATCAACAATCGCTTGTGGCTGACTAGGACAAGTACTGACACTTGGATCTTGCGCCCACAACTGACTGTCATTGTCTTGGATTAAATCCAGATGCTGAGCCCCATCGTTACCCATACCTGAAAAAATAATATTGATCAGCTCACTACCATAAACATCGCTGGTGTTTTTTAGGATCTGACCAATAGCGGGCTTGTAATCACCTTCCCATGCTTTAGTAAGTAATATAATCCGTCCGGTCGAATCGCAAACAATTTGCTTATCAATAGGCGCAATCAAACATTGACCCGCCTGTAAACGTTGCGACGAGGTAATGACCTGACAGCGCCAATCGTTATGGCGATTTAGTATGCGTGGTAGCGTCCCAATCATCGTCTGGTTGAAATGATGCGCCAATAAAATACAAATGGGTAGCGTGGGTGACAAGTTATCTAAGAACTCTTTTACAGCGCTAGGACCGCCCATAGACGCACCCAAAAACACAACATACTGCCAGTCATTGGTATCGCTCTGGTAAGCCTTGGTATCTACCAATGCTGGTAGGAGTAGCATCTGCGCAAGCTTACGTTTTAGTTTTCGTTGCCATTTAGCATACTGCTTTGCCTCATTTAAATAAGGCGCTTGACTAAAACCCACCAAAACCCCGATTGATTGAGACATAGCAGTAGCCGTGGCTACACTGTCATCATAATCACTGTCTATCAACCAAATATCAATGGGTGTTTCATAACGTTCAAACTTATCGTTCAACTGCGCCCGTGATACACAATCAATGAGGGCAAAACCACAACCACGTACGGTATCCGAAAAGGCCATACGCTGGTGATGATCTTCTGCGACCACCAGCACCTTGATATCACTTTTGTTCTTGAGCGCTAATGGAACAGGTGCCTTATCCTTCATAAGTTAAGCTGACCTCTTCACCCAATAGCATTTGGATTTTGTTCAATAGCTCGTTTTCTTGGAATGGTTTACCCATATAATCATTCACCCCAATCTCTAGGGCACGCTCACGATGCTTTTCACCAGTACGTGAGGTAATCATAATAATCGGAATATGCTGCAAGCGTTTATTGTGACGTATTTGAATGGCCACTTCGAAGCCGTCCATACGTGGCATCTCAATATCCAATAAGATAAGATCCGGTATCGTCTCTTGTAGTATCTCAATCGCATCGACACCGTCTTTGGCAACGGCAACTTTATACCCTTGACGCTCTAAGAAGCGCGACGTTACTTTACGTACCGTGACCGAGTCATCGACGACCATAACTGTCGGCTGAGATTCTAAACGTCTATGCTTAGAGCCGACAGATGGCATGACTTCTTTAAGCGCTGGTGCATTACGCATCAAGGCAATCAAATCTAAGATAAGCATGACCGAGCCATCACCCATGATGGTAGCGGCTGAAATACCCGATAGGTTTGAGAATTGTTGTCCTAATGGTTTTACTACGACTTCGATACGTGACCCAGCTATCTGATCGACCTGCAGGGCAATATTCTGTCCAGTACGGTTTTTGATGATAATCACCGGTAAGCTCGTATTGGTGTTAACCACCAGCTCATTGAGTTTATTACCTGATAAAATCTCATTTAAATAACGCACACGGTAATCAGCGTCTTCAAAGTTTAGCGTGGCGTCATTTGACTGATAGTAATCATAAAGCTTTTCTGGATTGATACGTACCACACGCTCAATCTGAACCAGTGGTATGGCATAGTAGCGATCTGCTGCTCGCACTACTAGGGCATCCGATACAGCTACTGTGAGCGGTAGGCGCATGGTAAAACGTGACCCTTTGCCCAGCTCAGAGACTACAGACACAACGCCACCTAATTGACGAATCTCGCTGATGACGACATCCATGCCAACGCCGCGCCCTGAGATCTGCGTTAATTGCTTACTGGTACTCAAGCCCGCATTAAAAATATACTGCATGATATCAAGATCGGTCAGACTACTGTCTGCTGCATCGATAAGGCCTTGCGCAATGGCTTTGCTGCGAACAGCTTCGACATCGATACCGCGCCCATCATCGGATAAGTTGATGACAATTTCACTGCCTTCGCGCAACACCTCTAAAGTGATGTTACCACTGCGCTCTTTACCAGCTTTCAGACGCGTTGTACTGTCTTCGATACCATGATCGACGGCGTTACGTAGCATATGCTCAAGCGGCGACGTAATACGCTCTAGAATGGTTCTATCCATTTCGTCATCAGCATTAATAATTGTCAGCTCAACCGACCTATTAAGCTCATTAGCCGTTTGGCGTACCGTACGCTCAAGGCGTGGTATTAAGCGCGTAAATGGCACCATACGCGAATTCATCAAGCCATCTTGTAGCTCAGTTTGCGTTCGCGACAGTTGTAATAATAAGCTCTCACTATCACGCGTTTTTTCTAAAAGAGTATGATTAATATCAACCAAATCTGATGCCGACTCTGTCAGAGATTTTGATAGCTGATTCAAAGAAGAGTATTGATCCATCTCTAGCGGGTCAAAACCTTCATGGCTTATCAACTCATCATCTATCTGCGATAAGATTTGAGCTTCAAGCTCAATCTCCATTCGGCGTAACTGATCTGCCAAACGCTGTACCGTGATGCCCATCTCTTCAAGGCTGTTGGTCAAGCTACTCATGCCCATGTCAATACGCGCACGGTTAATCGCCGACTCGCCAGACAAGTTAATCATATGCTCAATCAAACCACCTGAGATACGGATCATCTCATTGCTACTAGCGCTCTGCTCCTGCTCCGTAAACTTACCGATCATAGCCGGCATTTTACTGATGTCTTTTACCATACCTGCTGAATTTCGATTTTCTTTGGCAGTCAAAATCGCTTTGCGCTGCGCTTGCAGAGATTCATTAGGTATTTGTTTTAAGCTATCAGGGTTTTTACTAAATTCTTGTAGCGCCTCTATTAATAAAGCAGGCGTTGGCGGGTTGACTTGTTGCTTGAGAATAAATAGTGCATCTGCCATCCAGTCATGACAGACCACGAGTAACTCTAGGACTTTTTTTGTAGCAGGACGACGACGATGGGCAAGATCTTCATAGACCGACTCCATGTCGTGTGCCAAATCCGCTATTCCATTAGCCGTGACCATTCTTGCGCCACCTTTGAGGGTATGCAAGTCACGCTGTAGCGCTTGTAAGGCAACCGTATCGCTCACGTTATCTAAAAATAACTGTAGATATTGATTGTTATTGGTCAGCGCTTCTGCTTCTTCTAAGAATACTTCTAATATGTCAGGATCCGGTAAGCCATTGGCCCATGATTGTTTAATCATTCTATCAAGCGTCAGTATTTCTGTGTTTTCGACATTGCTGAGTATAGAGTCATCTTCAACAGCTTGCGGCTCAGCGACAGTATGATGTTTTGGCACGGGTACAATCAAATTAACCGTATCTGGCAATACTTGTGCTTTCTCAAAACGTTGTAACTGCTCGATAAGTTCGGGAGCAAAAAATGATTGCTGATGATTTACCATGTGCATGACTTGCAACGACAAGGTATCTTGCACGATTTGCATAATCTCAAGCCACTGTGTGGTTGGCGCGCGTCTGTGCTCTACAAAAGCTTCATAGATACTCTCTGCTTCATGGGTCAAGTCTCCAATACTGCGGATACCTGCCATGCGTGCACCACCTTTGATGGTATGCAGATGACGTTGTAATACCTTTAGCGTATTGATGTTAGTAATATCCGCACGCCACTTATTAAAGCTTTCGGCAAGGGCATCATCAAGCTCTTGCGCTTCTTCTAAAAAGATCTCTAACAGTTCAATGTCAGTATCGATAGACTCTAACTGAAACTCAGCAGCAGAGACACTTTGCACGGTAGGCAGACCATCATTATCCTCATCAATAATATCATCTTCAGTGTCAGCACCATTAGCAATACGCTGTAAATCCTCAAGAACGTGCCCATCGATTTTTAATGACGTGCTACCGGCCAATGCATCGAACAACCCTACTAACTGCGCATGCCCAGCCAACAACGTGGTTTGAATGTCTGTATCAGCTGCTGTTTCAGGACTGGCTTGCAGATGATTATAAGCCCCAGCTAAGGCACTTAGAATTGCAGTGAATTTTGGAATATCTACCGCTTTGCCAGCCAGATAATTTATTTGTGCCAGTTGTTGTTCAATATATTTCTGGACATGCTCACTTTCGGAGTGGCTCAGCGCCTCATTTAATTGCCATTCAGCATCGAGCAGTTCATCAATATTTTCGTCGAATAGCTGCTCTATAGTGAGTTTATTGTCTGCTATCTCACTATAATCACCGACAGCATAATGCTCACCCAGCATCGCTTGCAATGACGCAATATCTTGCTGGCTCTGCGCTTCTTCTACCGATATATCTTGCTGTTCGACGTTTGGTTTGTAATTATTAAGATAGCCATTAATCAGTGTCACAGACTGGGCTAACGCCTCTAAGTGTTGCGCCCTCATAGGAATATCTTGCTGTTGCAACAGCTCTAGACTCTGCTCTATTGTTGCACTGATTTCGCTAATCGCTGCCAACGCGCTAGAACCTGAAGCGGCTCTTAGGGTATGGAATGCCCGAACAATGTGATCACTAACTGCAACATAGGGCTGACCTTGATGCTCATTAACAAAGGTATCAACCTCCTGTAATAGGGTCTCTGCTTCGTCGATGAAAATCTCAAAAAATGCTTTTTCTTCTGCATTCTGATGCGTCAAAATGACTGGCGCTTCTGCCATTATTTCATTAGCCGAATGAATGGTCTGCAGCATATTATCAATGTCTTCATCACTAGTTTCGATCGTACTATCATACTCTAATACTGAATGTTGCTCAGTAGAGGTAAGTGCTTGCTCATATAACTTAGCATAGCTGAACTCATTACCATGCTGCTTACTAAAAGCGTTCGCACAGGCGATCCATAGTGGCACTAGCGCTGGATAATCTTGGCTGCCACTTTCAAACGTGATGAGCATAGCAGGATATGCTGCTAACACATCGGTAATAAGCTGTCTCATATCAGCTGAAGCAACAATACTCTTATCTAAAATGCGATTGAGCATGTTTTCTATTGACCATGCCAGCTCACCAGTATAGTTGGCACCAACCATACGACCAGAACCTTTTAGCGTATGGAATCCGCGACGAATGTCTGCCAAATCGCTCAAATCAGTGGGAGACAGCTGCCAATGCTCATATAAAGGCACGATGTCGTCCAACACTTCATTCGCCTCTTCTATAAATATCTCTTTGATATCAGGATCGGCATCATTCGCATCTGTCGGTAACTGCTGCGTCTCTTGCATGAAAGAAAGGAGTACGGTGGGTAACATCAGACCAGAAAGAGAGTCTATGACGTTTCTATCTCCGCCTACTTCCTGTTCATTTTCAGACTCATCAATCGTGTCTGCCAGATCGTTATATTCAGCAGTTGCCATTGGCTCATCTGAGTTCAAAGCCTCGTCTAATTCAGTGTCCGATGAGGCAGATACGGCAATGTTTAAACCCGTGTTAACTGGCTGTCCCGTTAGTACATTATGACTTTGTAAGATGGTTACCGCAGGATCAAAGCTTGGCGATTGTTGCGCCGTAAAATCTGTCATTAAAACTGAAAGTCGCTTGGTCGTCTCTGTTACTAGCGCAACGACCTCATCAGTGACAGGCAGTGTTTTGTCTAAAAGTCGATTGAGCAGATTTTCGATTGACCACGCCATCTCGCTGATACTAAAGGCACCAACCATGCGCCCCGACCCTTTTAACGTATGAAAACCTCTACGCACTTCTGTTAAAGGTGTTAGATCTTGTGAATCCTGTTGCCAAATTGGTAAAAAATCTTCTAAGTCCTCGACGACCTCTGTCACCTCTTCAATGAAAATATCACGAATATCTTCATCTATATCAAAACTATCTGGCTTCACTTGTTCACGCGCACGTAGCAAAGCTTCACTGTCATTAACAGTGCTAAAATCATCACCGACGCTATTATTTATGATGAGGTTATCCGACTCATCTTCTACCGCCGTTTCATGGCTCAAAATTGCCGCATCAAAGTCTTGATCTTTAAGAATTTGGTCATCGATAGCGTGCTCAGTAACTGGCGCAATCTCACCGTTATCATCGTAGCGCAGTACATCGGTCGCCGCGACTTTTTGGCTAAATAAGCTTTGGTCAACACTTTCAGGTGCTTGAATATACTCACTGAGCAATGTGGCAGCATTATCAATATGCTGATTTGCCAACGCTAATAGCGGTTGGTCAAAAACTTGCTGAGCCAGATAATCAAGCAACAGCTCTATCGAAGTCAGACCTTCAGCCAATGCTTGGGTAACCTTCCAACTGAGCACGTCAATTTCATGAGTGGTGAGTTGTACAAATAGGCTGGCTATAGCATCAGTCGCTTCACGGATTGAAGGCAATCCCATTTCATCAAAAGCATGACCAATATTAGTAAAATCAGCAGCCTCAGGTAAGAGAGCAATATCCTGACGCTGTATATATGCGTTAAAGCTTTGTTTTATGTCTTCAACAGCAATGCGCAATTCACGTAAGTTTTTACTAGTAGATTTGATATCCGTACTAGAATCTGATTGTGCCTCGACACTCGCTGCTACATCAGACACCGGCGTAAAATCAGCGGCATCACCGATCTTTGTAGATATTGCCTGCTCTGTATTGTAAATAGCGCTATATAACTCTTGAAGCTGGCGTTCAATCTGCCACTGTTCTTGTGCAAACCCAGTCTCTGAGGAAAGGGCACGCTCTATATCAGCAATGATGGATGCGGCTTTTGAGGCATAAAAAGTCCACCCTCGAGCTTCGAGTTGACTATTTATACGTTGCAATGGGTTCAATAAAGTCTGCGGTTGATCGAGACTGAAAATGAGGGTCTCAAGCTCGCTCAGTATACGAGGTAAAAAACGTGCATCCACTATCGCACTTTGCGGTAGATTACTGAGAATAGACTGAGTATGCTCGCTGCTTTGCGCAAGACCACTCAGCTCAATATAGAGGCTGGCGAGCAATTCTTTAATAATGCTCGACGCCAACTCGGCTTGATGTCCACAAGACTCTAGCACTTGCTCAAGCTTTGCCAATAGCGGTGCATAGTGCTTAGGCAACGGTGTTTTATTATGAGCAAGATCGCGCAACCACAGCTCGGTTAAATACCATAGACGCTGCAAATCATCGTCTTGCGTGGTTTGCCATAAATACTCACTTACCTTTTCTAATACCGTCAGTACTGAGGGCTGATTGCTATTGGCAACCAGTAGCGCCTGTACTTGCTGACGCCAAACCAATAGTAATTTTTGATACTGCTGAGTGTCTAGATGAGCATCTACCGCATGGCTTGGCACAACTAGTTCAATATCATCGATAACTTTTTCAGAATTAATACCGCCATCGACTAGGCTTTTGTAATGAGTATTGCCAGCTATAGTGGATTGCGGTGACAAATGGTCGGTCGCTATACCCAGTCGTGATAGCGACTGAGTAAGGTCATCAGCCGCTCTACTGATTAGAGCGGTATGATGACTGCTTGTACGCATATATTGCGTCAGCTCACGTTGTAGCAGCCGATGAGAAAACTGACCGATGCGGCGATCATCAGGGGTAAAACCATCTTGGCTACCCGCCCCTGCCAACAGACTCAGCTTAGTCGCTAAATTTGACAGCAAAGGCAGATTAATCATAGTTAAAGCACCACCAACTTGATGATAGTGCTGCACCATTTGCTCGTAATTATTGCTGTCAGCGTCTAATTGCCAGCCATCAGATACTTGTGATAATTGCTGATTAAAAAGTGGTAATAACCACTCGAGCGTCACCATGTCATTGGGCTGGTTTTTCATAGATTTATCCTAACTCGTCTAGGCGCTAATTTAGGCACTGATCTTTTGCCACGCATTAATTTTTGGGTGCGCAATACGGCGCATATTTGAAGGACGCCAAAACAACGCCTCACCTGGAGCCAATACTATATAACCACCTAGCGCACACTGCTCTGACAGCTTGTTAAGAATATCTCGTTGATCAAATTTACGAAAATATAGCAGCATATTTTGGCAGATGATGACCTGCTGTAGATCGGACGTGGGTGGTTCTTGACCGATAATATTGTGTAAAGCAAAGCTAACATACTGTTGTAAAGTTGGCACGATTTGCCAATGTGCTTGAGTGTCGTTAATAGTACTTTCTACTATAGATGAATCAAAAACAGTCGATTGATCGGGTACAGTTTCAGAATGTAATGGGTAAATAAACTGCTGACAGCTTGACGGAATCAATGTTTTTTGACGTTTGTCATATTGTGCCAAACGTGCTTTCGTAATTGCTTTTTGGCTGACATCTGTACCCAATACGGCGTAATTGACCAGCTGCTTCGATGCCAAACTCATGGCAAGCGACCAAGTCTCCTGTCCACTGGCACAGCCAACACTCCAAATGCGAAACGTCTCATCAATACTGTCATCTATTAGCCTCAGTCGCTGGTGTCGCAAGGCGCACTCTGTAATGAAGTCTATAGAAGGCATATGACGAAAGAAGCGACTTTCATCAATCAGCACTTTGTCCAATAATTGCTGGCGCAGCGCATCATTGCTTGGCAGTTGACGCCATAATTGCAAAATCGATAGTCCATGCGCGGCAGCCGTACGGTCAATCGCATTTACCAACCACTGTCGTTGGATAGGAGGTAAAACAAAGCCAATTTCTTGCTCTATGTAACGTTGCCATTGCTGTATATCAAAGGCATTAACTTGCCCTAAGACTGTCACCAAATCGGGATTGGCTTTATCGACTACATTAACGTCTTGTTGAGTATGCTTATCCACGTGACCTGCTATTATTACTGCTGCCCAGCATCACTACTAGAGCAGCACTTTGATTAACATCTCAAGATGACAAAACCCTAAGCTTGATGACTAATTATGATACTTACCTATTACACATTCGCTAATTATTAAGCGTTGGTCAATAGGTTTTCTTCAGCTTCTAATTGCTCATCATCATTCGATACTTTGAAGCCAGTCACCGACTCTTGGAGGGCAGCAGCCATTTCACTTAGCTCACCAATAGAACGCGCTGTAGCCATCGTACCAGATGAGGTTTGTGAGGTAATGTCTTGAATGATATTCATCGTGTGAGAGATATGTCCAGCAGACTCAGCCTGTTGCTGGGCGGCATTTGAGATGTTTTGAATCAGATCTGCCAACGTATTAGAAACGCTCTGTACCTCTTCTAGTGCTTCACCAGCATCTTTGGCCAAACGTGCACCGCGTACAACCTCAGAGGTTGTGGATTCCATTGACATCACAGCTTCGTTGGTATCTGCCTGAATGGTTTTTACCAGTGTTTCAATCTGTTTGGTAGCATTGGCTGAACGCTCAGCGAGACGTTGAACTTCATCAGCAACTACCGCGAAACCTCGACCAGCCTCCCCTGCCATTGACGCCTGAATGGCCGCGTTCAATGCCAATACGTTGGTCTGATCCGCAATATCATTAATCAATCCAACGATATCACCAATCTCTTGCGAAGATTCACCAAGGCGTTTGATACGCTTTGACGTCTCTTGAATCTGATCGCGAATAACGTTCATGCCTTCAATGGAGCGCTGTACAACCTCTGCCCCATTGTAAGAGATAGCAACCGAGCGCTGAGCAACCGTTGCAGACTCTGCCGCGTTGTTCGAAACTTGGTCAATTGAGACAGTCATCTCATTAATTGCTGCGGATACACCAGCGATTTCTTGCGCTTGGTTTTCCGAGGCTTCAGCAAGCTCAACCGCATTCATCTGCGTCTGCTCTGAGGACTGTGAAACGCGATCAGCGGTACTGTTAATAACCAGTACCAATTGACGTAATTGGTCAATGGCGAAGTTTACCGAATCAGCAATCGCCCCAGTGAAATCTTCTGATACAGTCGCATTGACCGTCAAATCACCGTCTGCCAAATCACCCAATTCATCAAGCAAACGCAAAATTGCAATCTGGTTACGCTCATTCTCTTCTTGAATTTGGCGAGCACGCTCGGATTCTGCTTCTGCTTCTTGACGACGACGCAAGGTCTCTTTTTCGATGAGTAGACGCTCTGAGCCGCCACGCTGACTAAGTAACTTATATAAGGCAAATAGAATACCGGCAACACCTACTACAAATATAATCACTGGCAATACTACTGATTGATTAAAATCAGGCAGATATTGACTTACTGATGACAATGAATTGACTAGCCAAATTAGACAAACCACGGTCAATAAAGCAAAAAACCCCAATAATAATTTCCAAATATTATTAGCGTCTTTAACCGTGTGCGTTGTTTTGCTATTGCCAGTTACAGAGTTCTTTATAACATCACTCATCTTGCGTATCCCTTTCGAACAATCGTCAAAGTCTTATCGTGACTGACTCCGACAATCATATTGTTATCGAAACAATAGTGATTAGCAAAGCCTGTATGAATGCTGACATACAACTGTATTATGTCAGTCGGTGTTTCTTTTCATCGTGCTAGCAGGCGAGTATTTCATGGCAGCAAATACCGTATGAAAGACCGTTATAGCGCTGCATCAGCATACTGCAAATCTTGCACTAACAAGCTTGGCATAAAAATATACCAATCTTGTTCATCTTTAAAAAACTTGCCATGATTATAAGGAGAGAATGGCGAGTTATATTCAAGCGCTTCTGGGCGATATTCATCACGAGTAAATTGCTCGATACCAAGTACTTGATCGACAAGTAATCCTGAAAACACATTATCATGATCGATCACAATAACCTTGCGTTGGCTCATTTGCGCCAACCGACTAGGAACTTGCAAAAACTCAGACAAATCCGTCAGTGGTAATAGGCGTCCGCGAATGTTGGCGATGCCAATCATCCAAGGCTTTACTAAGGGCAGACTGGTGAATTCTGGCATAGTGAGTATTTCTGAGACTTGACCCATTGGTGCCACCAAGCGCTGACCACCAATCTCAAATACTACACCCTGCCAGTCGGATTCTTGTCCACCGTGACGGCCACTTTTACGTGCGCGTGCCAAATCTGCGAAACGCAGAAGCTCAATAAACCCTTTGGAAGCCACAAGTTACCCCATTACTTTGCGAATAATATTAACCAGACCATTTTCGTCAACTGGCTTGGTTATGTATTCTTTAGCGCCTTGGCGCTTACCCCAAACACGATCCGTTTCTTGATTTTTGGTACTAATCATAATGATAGGAATATGCGATGTTGTTTTGCCACGAGTTATCTTACGGGTAGCTTGAAAACCATTCATTTCAGGCATGACCACATCCATCAAGATGACATCTGGTAAATGATCAGTTGCCATTTGACAGCCTTGCTCACCATTGGTTGCTTCAAGCACCTGATAGTTGTTTTTTGCAAGCATGTCGCGAAATTTCGCCATCTCTGATGGCGAGTCGTCAATGACTAAAATAGTAGCCATGGAAATTTCCTTTATTTTCGATGATATCCGTTGGGATATATTATTGAGACAAATCTATTAAAAATAATGCCTGACACTTTCGAGGGCAGCACTATTTCCACGATGATATATATAAAGCAGTAAATACTAAACAATACTGTTGTGATCGTCACTGAGCTATTTCTAACACGGCTATTTAATTAACCTGAAATCTTAATTCATGGAACAGTCACGACAGCTATAGTTGTTTTTTGTATGACAGTCTTCTTAGCCACTTGCACTAGCCGTACCGCTGCACATATAAAGCATACCAATATGACTGTCTAATTATCAGTTTTATAAAATGGTTGGTTATTAACGGTACTGATTGATTGCTTCAAAAAGCTCATCTTTGCTAAATGGTTTAGTCAAATACTCATCTGAACCGACAATACGTCCACGTGCCTTGTCAAATAAACCATCTTTAGATGACAGCATAATCACCGGCTTACTGGCATAATCAGGGTTGTTTTTGATCAATGCACAAGTCTGATAGCCATCCAAGCGTGGCATCATGATATCAACAAAAATGATATCGGGATTGTTGTCAACAATCTTGGCTAAAGCATCAAAACCGTCAATAGCGGTTACTACTTCGCAGCCAGCTTTTTGTAATAAAGTCTCTGCCGTACGGCGAATGGTTTTTGAGTCATCGATAACCATGACCTTCAGACCCTCAAAATTATTTTCCATTATCATTATCCTATGAATGACTATTTATTCGTAGCGCTATCTGTCAGTGCAAAATTTTAACAGTTATTCCAATTTATAAAATGGCTTATTCTTGGATTGATATGAACGACTAAGTTTGCATTTTACGCTGTCATAATAGCTAACATGTTCTTTATCAGTATTGTCTATCAAGCATGACGTTACCTTCAGTTACTATACGCACTTTACCGTCAATTATCTTCGTAAATTAATTTCTAATCTGAGTTTAATTTACGAAGATAATTATCAGATTTCTATGACCATCACTAGGGCGTGTCCTCATTTTGAAAATAATAATAAAAATGAGATAAATACTTAAATGGGAGGTCATATAGCTAAGAAGTTATGTGGCTAACAAGCGTCTTACTGTATAAAACCGCCTATATGACCAATCATTTTTCTTATGTAAATTTCAAACCTGTCAAAATTAACAGGCATAATCGTTATAAATACAAACAATTTAACGGGCATAACACTCATCAAAGAAGTGTGGTAAGAATTTAACATTGGGTAGAAGCAACAGTTATCTTACCGAATCATCTTCATTTGTGATAAATATGTATCACTGTATTTTAATATGTTCGTTTTAGCACAGTTACTCGTTGTTTTCCAGTTATTTAGTGAATTTATGTTCAAATTAATCATCGGTTTAGCAAAAATACTCTGATTATTACTCTTCCTCTTCCAGTCATGCGTTTGAAATCAATAACTCTGTCTCGTTGCGTAAATATCGCACTATTATTTGCCCTCGCCCCGATTCACTATATAATAAACCAATGTTTATGAGGGCAATTGGTATGAGAGTTTTTATAGGTCTAAAAAATAGTGCGTATTTATGCAGTGCTTTATTATTGCTTGCTGCCTGTCAGCCCTCGCCCCCTACTGATGAGCCTGTGACCGCAGAAAATAGTGAGACGGTAGAGACACCCATTATCATTGATGACGATAGCGTTACCATGACGCCTGACCATATTTTAAGTATAAAGCCATCACGCTATCAGCCCAGCATAGGACTCCAAGGCCGTATTGAACCAATCAAGAAGACCCAGTTCACCGCAGCAAAAGCGCTCACTGTCCAGCAAGTATTGGTAGAAGAAAATCAATGGGTAGAAAAAGGCACGCCACTGTTAATTGTCCAGCGTCAGGAAGCAGCTAGTAAACCCACAGAGTCAGCGACTACCTCAACGGCTGAAAATACAGAATTTGCAACATCAGACCAATCTACACAAAATAGTAAAACAGAGAACAAGACTGATAACCCAAGCCAAACAACGAAGCCGACACCAACATCGATAAAGGCTAATGAAAATAACGCTGAAGCGCCTCAGTCTAGCGGTGATAAAACTAGCGTTGATAAAAATAATGTAATAGCCAGCAAAAATGCACCTGCTAGTACCAAATCATCCTACAAATTGATGACGGTGCGTGCCAGCTTCTCAGGACGTGTCGAAAAGCTGTATGCCGAAGCTGAACAAAAAATGGACGCACGCCAACCACTTTTGCAGCTTAGTGATGAAACTGAATTACATTTCATCGGCATTGTACCCATTCAAGCTGAACCTCAGCTTTCTGTCGGACAGACGGTCAATTTTACCGCTGAAGGCATGTCGGATAAATTCACTGGACAAGTTAGCAGGTTGACGGCAACAGTTCAGCCCAAACAGCTTTTGGTTCATGTGAATGTCGTCAATAATGAAATCAGTCGCGAGAAATTACAGCCTGATATGCAAGTGACGGGGCGTGTCAATTATGGTCAGATCGATGTCGGTACGATTGTCCCCGAGCGTGCGTTACATGATGTTGACTTAACAGAGTTGCAGCGCCCACCCTATAAACCATTAAGACCCTTGAGCGCCAATGTATGGATTATTAAGCAAGACCAACGCCTAACTCGTCAGCCAGTTGAGGTCGTCGAATATGATCCTATTACCAAGCAGTATTTAATTGCAGGCATTAGCAACGACAGTTTAATTTGTCTTGCCAACTTAACCATTGAATCTAAAGGCAAAAAAGTGGTGGTTTCTTAGAGAGCAGTAGAGACAGTTACATTGTGTAGAAACATTAACAAAGCGTGTCTTGTTTAGTCACGTGTTAATTAGGCAATATAGTATTATTACTTTGTCTTATATTGACTGAAAGCTTAATCATGTTTTTTTAACCCTATCTTAACGGTCAATGTCTTATGATTAAGGACAATAACGATTTAGAAGCACTTAGATTTAGGATAATGTAGATTTAGGATAATATAGATATCGAGGCGCGCTAGAATTTTAATAAAAAGCGATTTCTTGACAAACCATAACAACAACTAGAGGACAAACTATGAGTAAGCAGATTTTGTTAATTGAAGATGATCCAGATTTAGCAGAACTAATCAGCGACTATCTGACCATGAATTACTATGATGTGCATCATGCAGGACTTGGTCAAGAAGGTCTAGAGTTGCTAGACACCAAAGAGCGCGGTATTGACTTGGTGGTCCTTGATTTGATGCTACCTGATATGGATGGCATGCAGGTTTGCCAAAAGATACGCGGTAACAAAAACAATATGACCAATAAAGTGCCGATCATCATGCTAACGGCAAAAGGCGATACTACCGATCGCGTATTGGGTCTTGAGATGGGCGCTGATGACTATATCTCTAAACCATTTGAGCCACGTGAACTATTGGCACGGATACGAGCGGTCATTCGTCGTCACGAGCAGCCAAATCAAGCAGACAGTCAATCGGACAGTTTGACCTTTGGCCGTCTCAGTGTGTTCCCTGATAGCCACGAAGTAACGATCGATGAGCTGCCTGTGCGTTTGACGACGCATCAGTTTCAATTGCTGCACTACTTTGCCACCCATTCTGGTAAGGTACTGAATCGTGAGCAATTGTGGCAAGCCATGCCAAATGATGACAGTTCAGACAATATTGATCGCGCTATCGATGTTCATATCTCACGCTTACGTGCCTTGATCGAAGACAATCCACGCCAACCAAAGCGTATTATTACTGTACGCGGTGTCGGTTATCAGTTTGCTACCGATCAGGTTTAATCTTAAATGGCTCGATATACAATTAATCGAGCCTGTCACCATAGTTTGGATTAAATCAGACGAATGGCGTGATATGAATTGATACGAGCATCTGACAATAGAGATGGTTTAATGCAGCAACTGGGTTTTCGCTCCGTATTTGCCAAGTTATTTGCCAGCGTGATGCTGGCACTTACTTTATTTGCAGTCGCCATGGTGCTATTGACACAGCTGGTGCATGACAAAGATGCGGGTATCCGCTCAGAAGTATTGGCCACGCAGATTTTGGGTCAAATTGATCCTTTTTTGCATGAGCTGAATATCTCCATTAGTAAGGACAACCGTTTACAGTCACGCTTTATGCTGGCTGTAGTCAAAAAAAGCTTTGATATCTTTGATGAATCCTTACAAGCAAAGATGGGGTTATACGACAACGAAGGTCGTTTGCTTATGCAGACTGACAATAGCGACTTGCCGTTAGTGCTACCGCCCACTCCCTCTTTATTTTCACAAGTTTTTCCATCCCTTTCAGACACCTCCCCTACCAAGCAGGCTCAAGTGTATAGCAGCACTGGTTATACATTGCTGTACGAATCACGCTTGCCGCCAAAAAAACCCGTGCTCTCCGCTGCCTTAAATTTATTTACTGGTACTCTATTGCTGCTATTAATTATGGCAGGCGTTCTATGGTTGATTGCTCGCACCATGACGTGGCGTATCAATCAGATGAGCCAGCAAATGACCCAATTGGGTGATGGTGATTTCACGGTAAGAGTCAATGCACGTGGTAATGATGAAATTGCTTCGTTAGCACGCGGCTTTAACCAAGCGGCACAAAAAATTGAGCACCTTATTAATGCCAACAATCTGCTATTGGCGCACGCCTCTCACGAGCTCCGTACGCCGATTACCCGTATCCGCCTACAAATCGAGATGATGGATATGCTGGCAAATGCGATGCCAACAGATACCAAAGCAAAATTTGATAAACGTGCGCAAGCGATCAACCGAGATTTGTCAGGGCTTAATGATTTGGTTGAAAGTATATTATTGGTGAGTCGCTTAGATGCTGGTCATGTCATGCAGCAAGTCGAGCATTTGGATTTGTATGACTTAGTGAATCAAGAACGTCAGCATTATCCTGAAGCCACTTTGATAGGTGAGCATATCGTCATTGATGGTCAGGCACCGATGCTGACCCATCTCATTCGCAACCTCTTAACCAATGCCATGCTACATGGTAAGCCACCGGTTACCGTCTTGATCTATGGCATTCAGACTGTTGATGAAGCCGATACCATTCCAGATTATTTGCTGCAAACAGTGGTTTGTAGTAGCTTTGCTGATTATAACAGTTCAGATTTTGACCATTATGATGAATCACAAGCCTCTGATAACTTAGCGCAGCAAACATCGGCACAACTTGACGACGTTTCTAATGGGTCTCCTACAACCAATACTGACAAAGACAAAGCAGAAAAAATAGCAGCGCTAATCACACTACCAGCACCACCGATTTATCGAAATGGTGAGAGCATTGTGCTTGATAATAACGATGCTGATGATGACGGTTCAAATGTGGATGTAACTGACGTCATCACTGACAACACTAAAATAACTGACATGACTGGGCTAGAAACTGGCACCTCAGCAACAGACGCTAGCAATTGTGCCGATGCTGAAGAAAATGCTACTGGAAATACTATAATCAGTGACAATACGCTCAACGTTAATTCAGAATCGTCCCTAATCGCTAACTACCAGAGTTTTACCACGGAATTGACTGAGAAAATTAAAAAAGTCATGTGGAAAGCCGTTCCTGACAGTAAAAAATCTGTAGAAATCTGTAGCCATAACGAAGCAATTATTAGTAGTAAAGCGATCAGTAAATCCACTGATGCGCTATTAAATGATAATATCCAATCTCGGAAAACCAGTAAATTAACGACCGATGAAACTGTTAGCAAAGATGATATTAAAGGCAATGCTCAAAGCGAGAGCGAGACGCCGACCACAGCGCGTAAAGAAAATTTATTCACTAAACACATGAAAAAAGCCAAAGCCGAACCAATACGCCCGCTACCAAAATACGTTGTGCTGGCGGTCATTGATGAAGGCGAAGGTATTCCTGAAGACAAACGCGAAGAAGTCTTTAGTCCATTCGTGCGCTTGCAACAAAAAAACAAAGGCTCAGGTTTGGGCTTATCCTTGGTTTCGCAAATCGTCACTGCTCATCAAGGGCGTATCGTGACTGATACTATCAATGGTCACACCAGATTTTTGGTCGTTATACCCGTAAAGCAAGATCCACATTATAACTATCACGACAATAACCACTAGCACGATAATCATCACTAGCAACTGGCAGAACCTCCTCTACTCTGCTGGTCATGACCTCCTTCTCATACAACAACTTAAATTTTCCAGATAGCTTATAACTAATAACCATTAGTCATAAGCCGTTCACGGATGTGCATATCCAAAACATTACATAATATGCTATATTACCGCCCCTTATTGCATTGTTAATGGTAGCGACCATCCACTTTGACGCTGTCATTAGTAAGTTGCAGCCTAATTATTCTATAACCATCATAAACCTATTAAATTTTGAGCCCTCCATGAGTGACATGATTGTCTTAAACGATGTGACCAAAAGTTTTTTAAGCGACCGATCAATCAAAGATAAAGACGGTAAGCCGCATTGGTTTACCGCTGTCGAACCGACTTCATTGTCTGTTCAGCAAGGTGAAATTTTTGGTCTGATGGGCTACTCAGGCGCAGGGAAATCTACCCTTTTGCGTTTGATTAACTTACTTGAACGTCCAGATTCTGGTCAAGTAGTGATAGATGGTACTGATTTGACCACCTTGTCTGCTAGCGATTTGCGTATCGCTCGTCACAACATTGGTATGATTTTTCAGCAATTTAATCTGATGTCCAATCGCACGGTGTTTGATAACGTGGCATTTAATTTGACCGTTGCTGGTTATCCAAGCCGTGATATTCATAAACGGGTTATGGATTGTCTTGAGATTGTTGACTTGATCGATCGTGCTGGCCACTACCCTGCGCAGCTGTCAGGTGGACAAAAGCAGCGTGTGGGTATTGCCCGCGCAATTGCACCCAGTCCAAAAGTACTGTTAGCCGATGAGCCGACCAGTGCGCTTGATCCTGCGACGACGCGCAGTCTACTGACCTGTCTACGCGATATCAACGAACAACTTGGCGTCACCATTGTCATTGTGACTCATGAGATGAGCGTCATTCGTAGGCTCTGTCATCGTGCAGCATTACTACACCAAGGACAATTACTTGAAGTGGCAGATATTCGCGATGGTCTTATTCAGGCCACTACTCCGATTGGCAAAGGCTTAGTGCACGAAGACTAATGAGGCAGGAGAAACACATATGTTAACTGGTACTGAATTATCTGCTTCAATCGATAAACTGTTGGTGCTGCGCAAAGAAATTATAAGTGCCTTTATCGATACCTTTGTTATGCTTGGTATTTCTACAACAGTCGCCATTGTCATTGGCGGACTGTTTGGCATATTCTTATTTTTATCCAGTGATCGACAGTTTTTGCAAAACAAAACCCTCTACGGGGTACTTGGCGGCATCACCAACTTTATGCGCGCTTTCCCGTTTGTGATTTTGATGATTGCCATGAGCCCATTTACTAAAGCCATCGTCGGCACAGGTATTGGACCCATCGCCGCATCGCTAGTACTCGCGATTGCAGGTTCGTTCTACTTTGCCCGTTTGGTGGAGCAAAACCTACGTGAAGTACCACGCGGTATTATTGAAGCAACCGAGTCTATGGGTGCACGACCTTTTACTATCATAAAAGTTTTACTAAACGAAGCGCGCTCAGGATTGGTGCTATCAGTGACCATCCTCTGTATCAGTCTACTATCTTATTCAGCGGCGGCTGGTATGATCGGTGGTGGCGGTTTGGGTGATTTGGCCATTCGTTATGGCTATTATCGCTATCAAACTGAAGTGATGATTTTTATCGTGATTGTATTATCGATCATGGTTATCTCAATCCAAGCCTCTGGCAATTGGCTCGCCAATCGTTTAGATAAACGTTAAACCGCTTTAGAGAATACTTGACATCACGAGCGACTAGGTTTATTTTTGGCCATACTCAACCCTTATCTCAGCGCCTATACCAAAAAGCAGCATTACTATTTATAATGTTGCTTTTTTAATTTTCAGACGATAAACGTTTTACTCAATCCCATTCATTAAAGGACATATTATGAAATTAACAGATATCAGCCGTCAGTTAGCGACCGCATTTGCTGCTGTTGGTGTATCAGGCTTGGTCTTGGTCGGTTGCAGCAATTCATCAGCACCAGAAGCGACCAAAGAGCCAGTTACCGAAGGGTCAACTGCAGAAACTGCCGCTAGCGATATCGATCCTGATCATACCAAAATCATTATCGGTACCACTGAAGGCGACTTTGCTGATATGGTTCGCAATCAAGTGAAAAACACGCTTGAAACACAAGGTTATGAAGTTGAGCTGATTGCCTTTACCGACTATGTGCGCCCGAACCTTGCACTGGCTGAAGGTGATTTGGATATCAATATTTTCCAGCATAAACCTTACCTTGATACCTTCAAAAAAGAAAACAACCTTGACCTAGTTGAAGTGTTCCAAGTACCAACAGCACCACTTGGTATCTATTCAGGTAAAAAAGCCAATCTTGATGCTGCATTTAAAGGCATGAGTGTTTCTGCACCAAACGATCCAAGTAACTTTGCTCGTGCTTTGGTCATGATGAATGATCTTGGCTGGATTAAGCTAAAAGACGACATCGATCCATTGACTGCGTCAAAAGCTGATATCGCTGATAACAGCAAATACGACATCGAAATCATTGAACTAGAAGCTGCCCAACTACCACGCGCGCGTGATGAAGTTGACTTTGCAGTTATCAACGGTAACTATGCTACTGACGCTGGTATCAAACTGACTGAAGCCTTGTTCCAAGAGCCTAGCTTTGCTTACGTCAACTGGTCAGCGATTAAATCAGCGGATACTGGTAAAAAATGGGTTGAAGACGTAACCAATGCTTATAATTCTGAAGCCTTTAAAAAGTATGCTCATGATACTTTCCCTGGTTATAAGTACCCAAAAATCTGGGGCGCTGATCACGGTGCAAACACGGATACCGCGACAGAATCTGCACCAGTAGAAGCTGCTGCTCAATAATTTTTAGGTCAAAAAATACCTGAACATATAGGTATCATGCTAATGACGAACGCCCATTGCTGAATAGTAATGGGCGTTTTTTATGGCCTCGATTTTGTGATTATTACTCTTTTAAACCTGTCTCTAGTGGTTACCAGTTACTAAAAATGACGTTACAGCCTGTTTGCCCTTTGTAGGAAAGCGTCACCTACTCTATCGTACTGTCCTCATTTTCCTTATAGTAAGTGCAGTTGAATCGGTTCTGGCTTTCTATATGATCAGTATTCGAAGTGGAATCTAAGCCAATGAACCGAATGCTAATGAACTGAATAAAGTCATCAACTAATAATATGAAAACTTGCACATAAGGATAATAATATGAGTTCAAAAAATTATAATATTCGTACTGCTGGACAAGCAAACATTCCAGTATTAGGTCTTGGCACTTGGCAGTCGACTGGTCAAGATTGTATTGATGTCGTCAGCCAAGGTCTTAAGATGGGCTATGAGCATATCGATACCGCCCAAGCTTATGGTAATGAGAAAGAAGTTGGCGAAGGTATTAAGCAATCAGGTATCGCTCGTGATAAATTCTTTTTGACGACAAAGATTTTCCCTGATGAAATGAAGTTTGAGCCAGAAAAATTGGTCGCAGCCGCTAAACGCTCTTTAGAAGATTTAGATACCGACTATGTGGATTTACTACTATTGCATTGGCCCGACGATCGCGTACCATTATCTGAAACCATTCCAGCGTTATGTGAATTACAGAAACAAGGGTTGACGCGTCATATCGGTGTCTCCAACTTTAATATTGGTAATATTATTGAAGCCAAGAAATATGCGGATGTACCAATCGTGGTCAACCAAGTTGAGTTTCATCCCTTTATTAAGCAAAATACCTTACAGACTTTTTTAAACAATCACCATATTTTATTGGAAGCTTATTCGCCACTTGCACGCGGT
Organism: Psychrobacter sp. Pi2-51; assembly: GCF_904846665.1. Classification (NCBI taxonomy): domain Bacteria; kingdom Pseudomonadati; phylum Pseudomonadota; class Gammaproteobacteria; order Moraxellales; family Moraxellaceae; genus Psychrobacter; species Psychrobacter sp. Pi2-51. Next base: position 63,947 of record NZ_CAJHBP010000007.1, on the reverse strand, counting down.
GATGTGTTCGATAATGAGGTTATTAAAGAAATCGCTGATAAGCATAACGTCACGCCAGCACAAATATCATTGGCTTGGATTCTATCAGACAAGCACCGTGTTGCCATTCCGAAGACGTCTAACCCTGACCATTTGCAAGGTAACTTGGATGCAATGAAGGTGCAGTTGAGTGCAGATGAGTTAGAGAAGATTGGCAAACTTGCCAGTAGCGATGGTCGTAAAATTGAGCATCCTGACTACAGCCCTGTATGGGATGATTAAGGTCTAGATAATGAAGATCCATTAGTACCAGAATTCGTGTAAAAAAAGAGCCGCTAATACATTATTAGCGGCTCTTTTTACTGTTGAATTGACTAGAAAATTACTGCTGTAAAGTGTCCGTCTCATGTACCTTTTCAGCAGGATTGTATTGCTCAGAAGAAGGCACTGCACCGCTACGGTTGTTTTCTTTCATTGATTTGGCCACTTCTGGCGGCATATATTTTTCATCATGCTTAGCCAATACTTCCCCTGCCACAAAGGTATCGCCTTGCATTTTGCCCGTGGCGACGACGCCTGAGTTTTCAGCGAATAAATCTGGCAAAATACCTTGATAGGTCACAGGTACGGTCGATTGAAAATCAGTAATGGCAAATTCAACATTCAATGGATTGTCTTCTGCGCGTCGGACACTACCCGCGACTACCATGCCGCCCGCTCGAATACGCTTATCTTGGGGTGCTTCACCTTGCGCAATGGCTGTGGCATCGAAATAATAGTCGGTTTGTTGTCCAATGGCATAAATCACCAATACGACGGCGATTGCCGCCCCTGCCAACGTAAACATAACCCACATCAGTTTTTTGCGACGAACTGCGTTCATACCACTACCTCATTGATGAGTCGCTGTTTTGTATGCTATAGACAGCCTATAAAACAGAAAATATTAAAGAAACTACCATTAGAAAAACGTTCTAAAAATGTCTTTCTAATCGTACTCTTCTAATGGCTATATGGTAGCATTTTTCGTATAAATCAATAAGCCCTTAGCAACTGACGAGGTCATATCTTTACAATTAAGAGATCATAATTTTTTGAGCTAAGGCCATGATATTAAAATAATTTTTACATCGGTTGCTTGGTTTCAGGATTAGGAGTTTTAGCCGTACGTTGAGCTTGTCGAGCCTGCTGAATGGTCAGCTGCTTGATAAGGGCCTGTCGCTGCCTGCGACTATAAATGATAAAAGCCAGCATCACGCCAACGGTAATGGCCCAGCATGACCAAACAAAAACACCATGCTTACCCATGGCGAGAAACTCAGATACGCTATAAAAGTAAGGCTGCATAATATTTTCCTAGCCGTTATTTGTTTTGGCGACAGTCATTGCAGTCATTTGGCTTGTCCGCGAATATATTCTTTGACCCACGCTTTGCCTTGATCACGATACAAGATCAGCGTGTTGGTACGATAAATCGCTAACGTCGCGACCAATAAATAACTACCAATAATCATCAGTAATAATGGCATCCACATATCCGCTGACATTTTTGGTGCAGCAGTTAAGGTAAAGGTCGAGCCTTGATGTAAGGTATTCCACCACTGTACCGAATACTTAATAATAGGCAGGTTTACTGCGCCAACAATAGACAAAATAGCGGCGGCTTTACCACGATTGGCCGTATGCTCAAACGCTGCAAATAACGCCATCACGCCCGCATACAAAAACGCCAAAATGAGCATAGAGGTCAAACGTGCATCCCAAACCCAGTAAGTACCCCAAGTGGGTTTTGCCCAAATAGAGCCCGTGATTAAGCTAACCACACAGAGCAAAAATCCTAGCGGAGCAAGCGCCTGCGCCACCAGACTAGCGGTCTTGATTTTCCAGACTAAATAAATAACCCCGAGCACTGCTAAGGCAAAATAAATAGAAATGGCAATGCTAGCAGAAGGCACGTGAATAAAAATAATGCGGTAGCTATTACCTTGCAGGTAATCAGGTGGCGCAAAAGCGAGACCCCAGACACTACCGATCAATAGGCAAATACTAGCTAATATTGCCAACCACTTGACCCAAGGCGAAAAAATACGAAAAAACTGCTTGGTACCCACAGTGGTCAAAAAGCCCTGCCAGATGCGCTGCCACAGGCTAGGAGATGAGACGTTATTCAGGTTGGGCATGGGAATAAACCTATTGGCACAGCGTATTGGTTGTAACCGATATAGCGCATCATGGGCGCGACTATCTGTCAACCTGCCGGCGTTAAACACTGGATAGAATCTACAAGTGATTGTTTGCTTAGTTAGCTGGCTATTATAGCAAAGTTGCCAGTTTTCAACATGCTGTTAATACATTGGGTTTAAACGACTGGGTTTTGATAGTACAGAAAATCTACTGTTTAATTGAGCCATGACATTTTTAAGGTCATCGCAATCACCCATGGCATGATTAATACTGAAATAATACTGCCTGCCAATAATAATGCCAGTATCGGTAAGCCATTAAGACCAGTAGCAAATAAATCAACTGCTCCAGTGGCAAAAATCAATACCGGTAACTGCATCGGCAAAGCAATCAAAGGCACCAGCACCGCGCCATTTTTCAATGACAGCGTCAAACTACTGGCAACTGCTGATAACATCAATAACATCGGACTGCCTGTCACAATAGAAGCCATCAATATCCACGCCTCAAACCAGCTAAGCTGAAACAATGGCACGGCAAGCAAACTCAGCGCTGCCACAATACCACTACTAAAGATCCAATGGATAACCAAACGAATCAACACCCATAACGGCAGCGACGCTTTGGCAACGACCAATTGTGCCAGCGTACCATTATCAAGAGCAGGCTTAAACAAGCCATCGACACCCATCACCAATGACAACAGAGCGGCAATCCACACCGCCGACACGCCAAGGCGCTGCAATAGCGCAGGCTCACTACCAACCGCTAGTGGGAATAAGGTAATAATCACTAAGAACAGCACCAAAGGGTACAACCACTGTACCGCTCCTTGCTGCTTCACGTGCCACTCGCGTCGCCATAACTGCACAAAGCTGATACCGCGCGCAGCCGATGCGCTAACGTTTGAGCTTTTATTCGCTACTTGTACTGGATTGTCTGTTTCTATCATTTATTCGCTCTTCCACGGATGCTTGGCACATTTATACTGATGACACGCCCTAGCATTCAAACCATATAATCGGACAAATCGAGCACTTGGTTGGCTACGCCGACTGCCTGATGACTGGTCATTAATATAGCACCGCCAGCATTGGCAAATTCGCGTAATCTGTCTTCAATCCGCGCCACCATATCGACATCAAGAGCAGTAAAAGGCTCATCAAGTAGCCATAACGGTGTCACCTCAGAGGTCAATAAGTAAAGCCGTGCAAGGGTGATACGGCGGGTTTGTCCAGCAGATAAATGGCTTGAGCTAATCGTCTCAAAGCCTTGCAGTCCGACCCAAGAAAGGGCGTCATCAATATCAGCAACACTTGGGCTAATACCGTATAAATTCAGCAAAAAGGTCAGATTTTGCGCGACCGTCAAATTTGGATGTATGCCCAACTGATGCGACACATATAAAGGCTGAACCGGTAAACTTGCCAATCCTTGATAGTAAACTTGACCTTCCAACACTGGTAATAATCCAGCCAGCTGCATCAGTAGCGTCGTTTTGCCTGTACCATTAGCACCAATCAAGTGACAAATACTGCCCGCCGGTAAATCGAGCGCAACGCCTTCACATAGAGGGATTTCACCGCGCTGAACGGTCAGCTCATCAAGCGTAAGTAAGGCGGTATTCAGAGCTGTCATTCAAACCTCTTATTATTTCTCAAGCAGCAGTCAATATTCATCACCAACAAATATCATGTTCGTGGCATAATACTTTATGCTTACCCCAACCACACAGTATAACAAATTGTCGATAACTATGACCTCAAAACCTATGCAGACTTCAAAAGATAGCCAAAATTTAGATACGCCAGCGCTAACAATAGACAGCTTAGTCGACGCGCAAGTTGCGTTTATACAGCAATGGTTGCGGCAACAAGCAGAACCGCTAAGCATAGAGGCTTGGCAGTGGTTTGCTGCCCAGCCATTGAATAAATATGTCAGCGCCGATGATTTGCAACATCTGATCAACGATTGGCTACTTAACCAGCCGATGACGGATGTGATACGTAAAGATATTCGCGATATCTTGCATACGATTATTTATCATCCCGTCAATGACAATGTGCCGTTGTCTGAGCTGGTGGATGACACTCAAGTGCAGACCCTAGCCGATTATGTGGGTAGCCATGAGCAGCAGCGTAATATCTTGATTCATACGCTGGTTGGCAACGAGACTTTTGCAGATTTGCTGACACAAACGCTCTATCACGCGATCAACGACTTTATGGAAACCACGCTGGATAAAGCAGGCGCTGCTGGCAAACTGATGAAGTTTGGGCGCAGCTCTTTTGAAAAGGCGACCAATAGAAATCTTGATGAAAAACTACAGACGTATTTGCATCGTAATATTAAAGACTTAGCACGTCGTGCAGAAGCCAATGCTCAAGAGCACTTATCAAATGACGAAGTCGCTCGGTTACTAGTAAGCGGTTGGGCAAGAATCAAAGATCAGCCGATTAGCCAACTGCAAAATTATTTAAGTGATGAGCCTGGTAATAGTAGTATCGAGCATATCGAAGCCAGCATCCAACAGAGCTATAACCGCCTGCGCATGTCGCCTTATCTGCACAGCCTCGTGTCAGCCAGCATCGATACGTGGTATGCCAACCATCAAGGCGATAGCATGGCAACGGTAGCCGCGAGTTTATATATAGATGAGCAAGCCATGACGCAATTGAGTACCGCTCTATTGCCTATGATACATGATGCCATTGAAAGCGAGTGGTTTACAGCGCATATACGTGAGATGTTGCAAGCATTTTATGCACAGCCCTCTATCAAAGAGGGTTTGATGTTTAACAATAAGTAACTGACTGTTTTTTACTTAGTGGTCAGTTTTTAATATCATCCATTTACTTGTCAGCACAATACTTATGAGTCAACGTAACAAACTCAGCTTGTGGCAAAAACTCAAACGGTTACTGACTGCCTCAGCACCGCAGTCTGTTGTCGATGGCGCAAACTTGTCGACGCAGTCATCAGCGGCTGACGATGAAATTGATCTTGATCTGATGCAGGCCGGAATCTCTAGCGCCAACACTCGTAATAGCGATGAGGCAAATACGGCTGACTCTACTGGCAGTTTTTTCGGTCAGCGTGATAATAATGACAGCGAGCGTTCTCAAGCTGAGGCAAAATTAAAAGCATCACAACACGAGCCTAATGACACTTCCATTGTCGACTGCCTAAAACAGTACTTTAATGATAAGCAATGGCACTATACTCACTATCGACCCCAAACCAGTGGCGATAAAAGCAGTGACAACCAAACAACGCATCATTTGTCGCTGAGAATGCGTCATAAACAACTGAACTGCGGCTATCTATTTCGGGTGCAAGAAAAAACCAAGCTACTGGCAGTCTATGGCATTTTGCCATTTTTAATACCAGAAAGTCATCAAAGTGCCGCGATGCTACTGATTACTCAGATCAATTATGACATGCTGATTGGTAACCTAGAAATGGATATCAACGATGGCGAGATACGCTATAAACACGCTGTCGATGTCGAAACTGTTGGTATTAATGACGAAATTATCGAGCATTTACTACAAAGTGTCATTGCAATGACCACTGTGGCAAATGAGCTGTTTAGTGATTTGCTCAATAACCAAGATCCTGCTGAAGACATGCAGACTTTATTAATAGAGCTGCGTCAACAATCAGATTCTAAAACCTTCTTTTTGCCAACGCAGTTTGTTCAGTAATCAGCTGATCACAATAGATATTTTCGGTTTTTACAATTTCTCACCAATACCTTACTTTCAAAGCGCTTAAACCTATCTATCCTTAAAACCCCTCTCAACAAAGACATCCTTTAACGCTATGCTCAAAATTGCTTACTCTGATATTTTTCGATATGCCGTGCCTGAAAAGCACCGTTTTCCCATGCAAAAATACACCATGGTTCCTGAGCGGCTATTGGCTGAAGGCACTATCAGTACGGTTAATTTTTTTGCGCCTGCGCGATTAAGCGAAGAGGAGATTTTGACCACTCATACTACGGACTATTGGTATAAGCTTAAAACCCAAACCTTACCGCGCAAGGAAGCACGCCCTATCGGCTTTGAGATGACCGAAGCTTTAGTCAATCGTGGTCGTCATATTGCCCATGCGACTTACGAATGTGCGCTTTATGCTCAGCAATATGGCGTGGCGATGAATGTTGCCGGCGGTACGCACCATGCATTTGCCGATCATGGCGAGGGCTTTTGCGTGTTTAATGATGTTTGTATCGCGAGTAATTTATTATTAAATCGTGGACAGGCGCAAAAGATTTTGGTGGTCGATTTGGATGTGCATCAAGGCAACGGCAATGCCCGTATCATGACGAATGAGCCACGGGTTTTTGTGTTTAGCATGCATGGCGCAAAGAACTATCCATTTCGCAAAGAAATATCTGACCTAGATATTGAACTTGCCAACGATACTGGTGATGCTGAGTATTTACAGATATTAGAAGACACACTACCGCGCTTAATGAGCGACGTTGCACCAGATATGATCTTTTATCAGTCTGCTGTCGATGTACTGGCGACCGATAAGTTGGGAAAACTTGGGCTGACGATAGAAGGTTGTAAGGCGCGTGATGAATATGTGTTACGCCAAGCAAAAGCCGCTAAAATTCCTATCGCTATCGTGATGGGTGGCGGCTATTCAGAAGATATTGAAGATGTGGTTGAAGCGCACTGCAATACGTTTCGTTTGGCGCAGCAAATATTTTTTGATGAAATAACAGAATAACACGCGCATAAAATAGCATCTAAACAGCCAGCTACTTCACGAGCCATTTTATAAAAACGCTACAATCCCCTGCCAGCCGACACGCAGCCCAAGCACCGTGAGAATCAATAAAATAAGCTGACGAAAGCGTGCTTGTGGTAAATAACGACGTAAGCGGATACCAACTAAAAGGGCGGCAATAGATAAAACACTGAGCAAAGTAATCAGCTGCCATTCACCACTGCTGAGCGCCATAATAGGCTCACGTAATACAATGATTTGGGCAATTTTACCTAAGAAATAGCACATGTTGCCGACTTTGGCGATGGTGTTCTTATCATCGCTGGCAGACAGTAGATACATCATCAATATGGTCGACATAGCATTGGTCGAGCCGCCAATCACACCTGCACTAAAGCCCACGATGATTAACACAGGCTTGGTGGCAGGTAGCCGGAGTTGCTTACCAAGCAAGCTGCTTATGACGTAAAAACCAATAACCGCTGCCAATAGCAATAAAATATAGGCGCTATCGACCCATAGCAAGAGCTTCGCGCCTAGAATACTACCAAGTAAGCTGGTCAACGCCAGTAACCAATAGCGCCTGCCGTAATAGATGAAATTTTGCCAGATTGTGCGCCCGCCACCCGCGAGCCAAGTCATGGCATTAAGCAATAACGAGGGGAAGATAACTAGCACAATGGCATGTGGTAACGGGTAGATGCTAGCAAGCGCAGTGGTCGTCACCAACGTCACACCCAGCCCACTAATACCATGTAGCAACGATGCCAGCGCAAAGATTACTATCAGTAACAACGTCTGGGTGCTATCACTATCCATTATATTAGCCATAAATATTAAGACCTAATATTTGGATTAAGAGTGACATAACTAGGCACTGTGACCATTGTGGCGTTGCCATATTGTCTCACCAATGATGCCAGCCAACTGCTCGGCAATCTTATCCTTGCTCGCCTTCTCCAACGTCACTGCCGCTTGCTTATAACGCTCTGAGAAAAATACCTGCATGGCATTGTTGTCACTGGCGAAACCAATGTCTGCTCGTGAAACATCATTGCAAGCGATCAAATCTAAATCTTTAGCCACCAGCTTACCGCGAGCATAGCGCTCGATATCTTGCGTTTCTGCCGCAAAACCAACGATAAACAATGCTGGATGCGCAAGCGAAATCGTCGCTAAGATATCAGGGTTTTTGACCAAGCTCAGCGTCATCGCATCTTGGGTCTTTTTGATTTTTTGCGGGGCAGCTTCTTCAGTACGATAGTCGGCGACAGCCGCAGTGGCAATAAAGATATCCGCCATTACATTTTGATTCTCGCTATGAGAATAATGCTCATCATCAATCTCATGGCTGTGATTATGACTGTGGCTATGATCATCGCCGCAATCACACTCGCCATGATGTTCATGTTGATGCGCATGTTCATGGCTGTGATCGTGAGAATGGTCGTGCTCATCTTCAGGCACATACTGTAGCGCACTGTGCGTACCATCCACGCACTGCTGAGCTGCTATCAGCATCTCTTTAGCCGACAACACATCAATGCGCGTGACATTCAGCGGTGTCGGCAGTGCCACTTTGCCACCCGCAATCAAAATAACGTCTGCACCAGCAGCCACGCACGCACGTGCTAATGCAAAGCCCATCTTGCCAGTAGAGTGATTAGACAAATAGCGTACCGGATCAATCGCTTCGACAGTTGGTCCAGCAGTAATCACTACTCTTTTACCTGTCAATAATTGCGGTGTGGTTTGCATCGCGTTAAATAATAATACTTCTGCCAATAGCTGCTCAGGTTCAGGCAATCGCCCTGCTCCCACATCACCGCAGGCTTGCTCACCGCTAGCAGGTTGAATGATTTGATAATTCATATCGCGTAGGGTCTGAACGTTCAGATTCACCGCTGGATGCGCCCACATTTGCTGGTTCATCGCTGGAGCAATAATAACGGGCGCCGTCGTCGCTAAGCACACAGTCGCCAACAAATCATCAGCCATGCCCATCGCGAGGCGCGCCAGTGTATTGGCAGAGGTTGGCGCAATGACGATCAAGTCCGCCCACTTAGCAAGCTCGATATGACCCATCCCCGCCTCTGCCTGCTCATCAAGTAAGGACGTATGCACCTCATTACCAGTCAATGCCTGTAGGGTCAATGGCGTAATAAAAGCCTGCGCACCTGTGGTCATAATGACACGCACATCAAAGCCTGCCTTGATTAGCAGACGGGCAAATATAGCAGATTTATAAGCGGCGATACCGCCGGTGATAGCAAGGATAACATTCGACATAAGCGTGGCATCAGTAAAAAAATTGAAAGATAAAATTGCGCTTATAGTAACAATTATGAGATAAGTTGGGTAACGTTTTCCGCATTTATATCATATATCTAGCATCCAACCCTCATTAAGGAGTGACAATGGCGATTAAAGACTGGCATGAAGATGATAGACCACGAGAAAAACTGCTAAAATTTGGCGCCGCTCACTTAACAGATGCTGAGATATTGGCGATATTTTTACGCACTGGCACGCAGTCACAGTCGGCAATTGAGCTGGCACGTCATCTGATCGATCAGTTTGGCAGTCTTGCCGAACTCTTAGCAGCGCCGCCACAGACTGTGCTTGCTTGTCATGGTATCGGCCCTGCCAAGTACGCACAAATATTGGCGTCGCTTGAGATGGGTACGCGTTATTTAGACAGTAAGCTAAAGACAGGTCAAGCACTGGGACGCTCACAAGTCGTCAAGGACTATATCAGCACTCAATTGCGCGGTGAGCACCGTGAAGTCTTTGCCGTCCTTTGCTTAGACAATGCGCTAAACCTGCTAAACTTTGAAATACTGTTTACTGGCGGTATTTCGTCGTGCTCGGTCTGTATCAAACACGTACTCCGTCATGCGTTGAGCCATGCTGCCAGTCAACTCATCGTCGCGCACAACCATCCGCATACCGATGCGACCCCTTCAACGGCAGACAATCTATTGACCTACGAGCTAAAGAAAGCCTGCGATTTAATAGACTTGTCCTTAATTGACCACATCATCGTTGGACGCAATCAGACATTATCTTATGCCGAAAGCTGCTTAGCGCCTTTCGGTTAGTCGAAAAATATTCGAGTAAAGATTTATACACCATACTTGAAGCGAGTTAACGCCATAATACTTTGACAATGAAAACGCCGTTATCTTGAATCAATTATAACGCTGGTTTATTGGCGATATATCTAGAATATGATACATATCCTCGACACAGAATAGCACTTTCGCTATTGATAGTTATCGATAACTATTTCATATTAGTAGCTAACTTTCGCTCAGTTATTTATATTTTGATTTATTAGTTTTTGTAGAGCATCAAATGTATATTTCTAATGGTCAGCAATCCTAGTTTTATCGCATTTTTTTGACTCAAGAACGATTCTTTGAGTCAGAATGACGTTGTGATAGACGTTTATAAGTTTGTTCACCAATAGATTTTTAATATGATTGCTATAAAAATAATGACATTGTTTATTTTAAAAGGTTTTAGATTCAAAGTTAATTGATTTAAAACCCATTATTTTAAATAAGATGCTTTCTTAATATAATCTTTTTCTGAGCTTTACCTCATTTTCCAGTTAGGTTTTACCAAGGAGACAGTCATGGCAGTTGGCTTATTTATTTTGGCAGTAATCATACAGTTAGCCACAGTTTTGGCCATCTTTTTGCTGTCTCTATCGCGCGTCACTGGTAGTATCGTCGCCATTATTACCGTGGTCGTGACCGCCATCATCAGTCCATGGTCACTTATTTTAGGCATACCGATATTGCTATTGTGTTTGGTGCTGCTTGTCGCGCCTATCCGTCAGTCATTGATTACCAAGCCTGTCTATAAAATACTCGCTGGCGCAATGCCAAGCATGAGTGATACTGAGCGTGAAGCTCTCGATGCGGGTACGAGCTGGTGGGAAAAAGAGCTATTCATGGGTTCGCCGAACTGGGACACTTTTGCCAATTACCCGTATCCAAAACTGTCAGAAGAAGAACAAAGCTTTATAGACAATGAAGTAGAAGTGCTGTGCGCCATGCTTGATGAATGGAAAATTCAGCACGAAGATAAAGACCTGTCGCCTGAGGCATGGCAATTTATTAAAGCCAATGGCTTCTTAGGTCTGATTATTCCTAAAGAGTTTGGTGGTCTTGAGTTTAGCTCGTATGCCCAAAGTAGGGTAATGAGTAAAATTGCCTCGCGCTCACCGACCGCAGCCGTGACCTGTATGGTGCCAAACTCACTCGGCCCTGGTGAGCTGCTCATGCATTATGGGACGGACGCGCAAAAGCAACGCTGGCTACCCGGTTTAGCAAAAGGCGAAGAAGTGCCATGCTTTGGTCTAACTGGTCCTGAGGCCGGTTCGGATGCTGGCGCTATTCCTGATACAGGTGTGGTGTGTTACGGGACTCACGAAGGCGAGCAAATGCTTGGTCTGCGTATGAACTTTTCTAAGCGCTGGATTACCCTTGCCCCTATCGCTACTGTGGTTGGGTTAGCATTTAAAATGCACGATCCCGAAGGTCTACTTGGTGATCCTAACAAAACCGATTACGGCATTACGTGTGCGTTGGTTCCTGCTAGCCACGAAGGGGTCATCACAGGGCCGCGTCATAACCCAATCGGCTCACCATTTATGAATGGTACAGTCGATGGCACAGACGTCTTTATCCCGCTAGATTATATCATCGGTGGTGTTGAAAATGCTGGGCGCGGTTGGCGCATGCTGATGGAATGTCTGGGTGTGGGTCGCGGTATCTCTCTACCAGCCTTATCTACTTCAGCAAGTGAGATGACTTATCTGTCGGTTGGTGCGTTTGCCAAAGTTCGTGAGCAGTTCAAGATATCAGTAGGTAAATTTGAAGGTGTACAAGACGCCACTAGCCGTATGGCAAGTAATACTTATATGTTAGAAGCGTTCCGTCATTTGGTCACTTGCGGACTCAACCAAGGTGGTACGCCATCGGTTATGACGGCAATGGCAAAATACTATGCGACAGAAACTATGCGCAGTGTAGTCAACGATGGTATGGATGTCGTCGGTGGACGCGCTGTACAAATGGGGCCACGTAACTTTTTGGCGACGCCATACCAAGCGATTCCCGTTTCTATCACTGTTGAAGGTGCCAACATCTTAACGCGTTCTTTGATGATCTTTGGTCAAGGGGCGATGCGTTGTCATCCGTATTTATTTGACGAATTACAACTCTTGCAAAGTGAAGACAAAGAATCTGTGACCAAAGAGTTCGATACGTTATTCTTTAAACATTTGGGTTATACCTTTAACCGCGGGGCAAAAGCCTTTATCGCTGGTTATATTGGTGGCAGTAGCGATGCGCCAAGCTTTGCCGATGACTTTACCCGCCCTTATTACAAGCATATCAACCGTCTAAGTGCTAGCTTTGCCTTGACAGCTGACATGGCCTTAGGATTGTTAGCTGGTGACTTGAAGCGCAAAGAGATGCTCTCTGGTCGTTTGGCAGATATTCATGGTCACTTGTTCATTGCGACCGCGATTTTGCAGTTTTATGAGCACGGCAGCAAATCAGAAGCCGAGCGCTTACATGCCGAGGTCGCGCTACAAAACAGCCTCTATACCATTCAAGAAGCCTTTGTTTCTTTCTTTGCCAACTTCCCAAATCGTATGGCGGCGGGTGTCGTCAGCTTTGTGACTTTCCCGAGTGGTCGCATCTTTACTCCAGCGAGCGATGAGCTAAAAACCAAACTGGGTGATGTGTTTATGGATGACCATGAAGCCAACCCATTCCGTGATTATCTCAAGACCATGGTCTATTATAATACCTTGCCTGATGATGTCAGCGGTCGCATGGAGCATGCGTATCAAACCTTACTTGACATTGAACCCTTGTGGCAGAAATTCAAAAAAGCAGAGCATAAAGACAGCTTTGAAGGCTTAACCTTCGAAGATCATGTGGTCTATGCCAGCCAAAATGGTGATATCACTGAAGAAGAAGCTGAAAAACTGATTCAATATAATGGGCTACGGTTTGATTCATTATTAACAGATGTGTTCGATGGACATCTATTGAAAGCGCAAAAGCGTGAAAACCCACATACCCTAGAGAACGCCGTGCACAAGCTGACTGATTATGCGCAGTTAAAAAATGAGGCTCAAGCAAAAAATGGCACAGAGCCTAGTAACACGATGGTAGCCACAGATCCTCAAGATCAAACGGGTGATGCCAACCCTGATCATGGCTATGAGAGCGATGGCGATGTAAAAATGGTGGATGAGCAAAGTACCGTCGAAGAGGTACGCGGGCAAACGCATTTTGAGGCATCTGATCCAGAAGCAGAAGCACTTGACCCTCGTTATCGTGATGCCGAATCAACCCTTAACCAGCGTATGAGCTATAATCATGGTCTGAATAAAGCAGACTCTGAAGTATCTAACGCTTCAGAGTCTACTTCAACCAATACTCAACCTGAGGTAGTCAAGGATAGCAAATGGCAAGATGGCCTCCGTCGTGATGAAAGCGACAAGGTCTAAAGGTGTAAGGTTTAAAGGTTTAAAGGTTTAAAGGTTTAAAGGTTTAAAGGTACAGGCAATCACTGACAGGCGTCTATTTATGATAGATATCGCTTTAACCTTTTAATCATACGAAACCCTTACTGTCAAAAAGTTATTTAAATCAATCAGATAAATAAGCACAAGCGAGACCGTCTAAAATAGGCGGTCTCGCTTTTTTTGCCAAAAAAATTGCCGTCTATATTTACTATTTAACATGCACTTTACTCGCATTTAAGGTCTTTATTATGACAATAAAATAAGTGAAACGGAAAAAATTGCTAATGTCACGATATTTAAATGATAAAAAAATCTTGCAGTACCCTTAACAATTATTTTATATTGTCAAAAAAACTGACACTAAGTAATACACAAAAACATATAGACGTAACACCATCAGGCGTTGAGACAACAATCATAGATATATTGATTTATTGCCGTACTGACTACTGAGCGTTGCATATAAAAGGATAGAGGTTATGTGGAAAAATATGGGACTGACCGGCAAGATCATGGTTGCCATGGCGCTCGGTATCATACTGGGTTTGTTTATAAACTATTCAGGACTAAACGCTGAAGGCGGCTTTGTTAATACGTATATTACAAATGGCTTCCTCGCTATTATTGGCAAGCTATTTGTTAACTCACTCAAAATGTTGGTCGTACCGCTAGTACTTATCTCATTGATTTGTGGTGTGTGCGGTATTGGTGATATTCGCTTGCTTGGTCGTATCGGTACCAAAACCTTTATGATTTATATGTTCACCACCGCGCTTGCTATTGCGACGGCGATTGGACTTGGCTCGCTATTTGGTATCGGCAAGGGCATGAACATTGGCACTGACGCCACTTTTGAAGCCGCTTCAGCGCCGCCATTGCTTGATGTTTTCTCAAACATCATCCCATCCAACCCCATCAGCGCGATGGCAAATGGTGATATGTTGTCGATTATTTTCTTTGCGATTCTCATCGGTGTCAGTATTCTGATGGTTGGTAAGCCTGCCAAAGGCTTAGTACAAAGCTTAGAATTAATTAATGAAGTCATCTTAAAGATGGTGACGATCATTATGAACCTTGCACCATATGGTGTATTTGCCCTATTGACCAAGGCGATGGCTGAACTTGGTTTAGACTTAATTTGGTCATTACTTGGTTATGTTGCGGTATTGGTCGGTTCATTGGCCTTCCATTTCTTTATCACCATGATGATTGTACTTAAGCTTGCTTCAGGCTTGTCTATCAAGACCTTTTTGGCAAAAATGCGCGAAGTTCAGATCTTTGCTTTTAGTACATCAAGCTCAAACGCGACGATTCCTATTACCTTGCGTACCGTTACCAAGCGTATGGGTGTGAATAACTCTGTCGCTTCGTTTACCGTTCCTTTTGGTGCCACCATCAACATGGATGGTACGGCTATCATGCAAGGTACAGCGACCATCTTCATTGCCAATATTTATGGTATTGATTTGGGCGTGACCGAGTATCTGACGGTTATCTTGATGTCGGTACTGGCGTCTGTTGGTACTGCTGGTGTTCCTGGTGTTGGTCTGATCATGCTCTCTATGGTATTTGCTCAAGTTGGCTTACCAATCGAAGGTATTGGCTTAATCTTAGGTGTGGATCGTATCCTCGATATGTTACGTACTGCTGTCAACGTTGGTGGTGATGCGGCAGTAACTGCTATCGTGGCAAAATCAGAAGGCAAAATGGATCTGGCTATTTATAACGATCCTGACGCTGGCGCGAAAGACGTATTTGACGGTCATATTGATGAAGACAACGAGCGTGAATTCTCTGAAGTCTTTAGTGATGGCATCATGGGTAGTGAGTATGATGATGTAGATCGTCGTCGCTAATCAACACTGCTATAGTCATTCCACTATAAAAGTATTACAGCGTTAACCTCGCTTGAAGTATCACATATACATCTACACTCGGTTGCCTTGTACTACTTTTAAATTGAATCGACTATAAATAGACGTTCATAAAATAAAAAACCTCAGCCAAATCGGCTGAGGTTTTTTTGAGACATATAAGATTATTTATTGTTATTTAACCAAAAACGTATTTGGTCAACATGGCAAAACACACCAATACAATCATCGGACGAATCAGCTTACTACCGCCTTTAACCACCATGTGCGAGCCAAAATACGCACCTATCGTTTGCCCAACCATCATTGCTAGCCCCACTTTCCACAATACATTACCGCCCAAAATAAAGAAAATCAGCGAGCCAATATTGGTCGATAAGTTCAAGACCTTTGCCGCGCCTGTCGCTTCAATGATCTGACGACCGCGCAAAGCCACATTACCAAGCGCAAAGAACATGCCAGTTCCTGGGCCGATATAACCATCATAAAAACCAATTAAAGGTGCCACGACTTTTTGCCATTTGCCTTCTGAGATACGCGGTGCGGCTTCTACTTCACCAAGTCTGGGCGCAAATAAAGTATAGAGACCAATCGCTGCGATTAAAAACGGAATCAGCTTTTCGAGCAAATCAGGTGGTGACATCTGTACGGCGATCGTACCGATAACCGAACCGATAAAAGCAGCAATAATGGCCACCTTGATACGTTGTGGCTTGACGACCCCTTTTCTAATCATCGTAATGGACGCTGCTAGCGCACCTGAAGCGGCTTGCAGCTTGTTGGTGCCCAGCGTTAGCACTGGGGGAATATTGGCTAGTAGCATGGCTGGTATGGTCAATAAGCCACCACCACCTGCGATAGCGTCAATAAAACCTGCCAGCGCTGCCACGGCTGTCAGCATTAAAATAATCTCTAGAGAGAATGATAAGTCCATAATACCGACCTGTAAACTTTATGATGAAAAATGAAGAAGCCCTAAAAACTGGCTTTAAGAACTGGCTTTGAGAAATAAGAATAAATGATCACTATAAGTGTTGCTACCAACTTTGCTAGTAGCTAGCCAATAGTACTGCTGATATGTATCAAAGCTGTGACAGAACACTGCGCAATGCCGCTCATTATAGAGATAAAAGACTAAAAAAAGCCAAAAACGAGCTGAAGTCTGCTAGATTTGTCTAACAGGTTATTGAAATATTTAAGAATAATATTTTTATTAATGACAGATTTTATGATTTATTCCTGCTTTGCCTCTCGTCATCGCGCTGGCATTTCGCTCTTATTAATAGGGTAAGATAGGTTTATGGTTTCAGTTTGACGGATTTTGTTGTGTATATGAATGAGATTATGAGAAACTGTTAACGTCTATCTGCGACACTGTCCAATTTAACAGTATAGATACTTGAGGTTATTGCATTATTTAGCAAATTGTATTTAGTAAATGAGGATGATATGGCAATAAAAAGAATTAAGGCATTTTTCGAATTTGAGGCAGCAGGCGGTATCATTTTAGCATTGGCTGCCATTGCTGCAATGATCATTGCCAATAGTCCCCTCAGCGTTTGGTATGAGGCTTTTATTCATGCCCCTGTATCCATTCGTATTGGCGAATTTGGTATTGCCAAAGATGCGCATCATTGGATCAATGATGGTCTGATGGCTATTTTCTTTTTCTTAGTCGGACTTGAGCTAAAGCGTGAAGTCTTGATTGGTGAGCTCTCTAACATTAAGCAGATTATCCTGCCTGCTGGAGCGGCACTGGGTGGCATGATTATGCCCGCCATTGTCTATTTGCTCTTTAACTATAATGAACCTGATTTTTGGAAAGGTTGGGCGATCCCTGCGGCGACAGACATCGCTTTTGCTTTGGGTATCTTAAGCCTGCTTGGCAATCGTGTGCCAAACTCATTAAAGGTGTTTTTGGTGTCTATTGCTATTTTTGATGACATTGGTGCCATTTTAATCATCGCCTTATTTTATACCAACGACTTGTCACTGGGCTCATTAGCTGTCGCTGGTTTGTGTCTACCGTTTTTATATTTACTCAATCGTCGCAATGTGACGAGCATCACCCCTTATCTACTCATCGGCGTGATTATGTGGATTGCGGTACTCAAATCTGGTATTCATGCGACATTGGCAGGGGTGGTGTTAGCGTTATTTATTCCTATGTTCGATCGTACTGATCCTGAGCACTCGCCAGTAGAAGAGCTAGAACATGATCTACACAACACCGTTGCCTTTGGTATTTTGCCGCTGTTTGCGTTTGCCAACTCGGGTATCTCGCTCAAAGGTGCAGGCTTCGCTGAATTATTTCACTCAGTGCCGCTAGGTATCGCCGCTGGTCTTTTCATCGGTAAGCAACTGGGCGTGATGATAATGTGCTGGTTAATCTTTAAACTTGGCATCTCGACCATGCCACGAGGGATGAACTTTAAGCAAATCTACGGTGCATCCTTACTATGCGGGGTTGGTTTTACCATGAGTTTGTTCATCGGTGGCTTAGCATTCGCAGGCGACACGACCTTATTCGATGAGCGTTTGGGTATTATCATGGGTTCAATTGTCTCTGGTATCGCCGGTTACATGATGCTCAAAGCAACGCTAAAAGAAGACATTAACAGTACCTCGGTAGATCTGACCCGTCATTAATTCGATTGATGGACTAATGAGGTAATGAGGTAATCGGTAAGCAACAGACGCACGCGATAGGTGTAGAGATAAATATGAACAAAAAGCACAATGGTTTAGATTTAGACACCTATCGTCAGTCAGCAACTTCTTATCAGCGTCATGGCCGTACCACTGCTGTCGACGATCATAGTGACTTACAGGTCCTAAAGCGCATTAAGCGTTATTTATTACCAAAAGACTTTGCCATCTCGCAAGACTTATTAAACGAGATAGTCGCGGGCTATGATATCGGTGATCCACTCGCAGATGATTTAGCGGCTGACGGTATTCGTTTTTCTAAACCCTTACAGCACATCATTCTTGACGATACTCCGACCTATGACCCCATAACCCACCCTTCGTTTAACGCCTTAACTGAACAATTTAGCAGCCATCCTGATTGGTTTGATCCTAAGCTTGCGCAAATTGGCGCAGTCGCCTATCGACGTTATCCGCTGATGCTTATTTGGCTACTTCGTAACGTCGCGCTGATGGCTGGCTATAGCATCCCTGCCCTTTCCTTGCCTTTGATTCAAACCGGTGCTTTGATGCACGATGCGCTACCGCGCTTGATGCGTACTTATGCTTATATTCTAGCGGTCTCTGAGCATCCACAATCAACTGCAAATATGGCTAACGACCGCCAGCCCATCGAGCAAGTGCTAGCGATTGGCTCTGAGGGGTGGCGGCAGTCCATTCAGGTACGGCAAATCCATACACTGGTGCGGCAAAACCTGCTTAAAGGTAAAGGCAATGCTGCTAAAGGTGTCATAGCAAATGCCGACCAGCATCATAATCCAGATGGCAGCTGGAACACAGATTATTGGGGTCTTCCTATTAATCAAACCGATATGATTGCTACGCATTTGCAGTTTTCATTGTTGATTATGCGCGGCCTACGCCTACTGGGTGCACGCATCAGTTCCGAGGAAGCAGAAGGGATTTTGCATTTATGGAATCTGGCCAGCTACTGGATGGGCGTTGATTTAAAGCGCTTGCCAAAAGATGAAGCGGCTTGCTGGGAGTGGTTATATACTTATTTATCGATTCAACAGCTTGATTTTAAGATGGGACAGCCGCTAGCAAAAGCCCTGCATGATTTGCCGCGTCAGCTGATGGGAGAAGACAATCGCCGTGGGCGTTTCGTTGAAATGGTCAATGCCAGTGTGACACGGACACTAGTCGGTGACGATATCGGCGACGGCTTGGATTTGCCAAAATCGAAAATCCGCTTTGGCGTCTTATCGTCAGTACCGATTCTTTTTGCTCTCGACACGGCGCGCCAGCACAATCAAGCTGTGGCGCATAAATTAGAAGCGTTCCGTGCCAAGCGGCAAGACAATATGAATTGGTGGCTCAAAAAAAATGACGACTACTATAAGTAATGATGACTAGGGTCTGTTGAACATTTTAAGCGAAAAACTCAACTGCCCTGCGTGTTAATTGCGCGTATCTTGTATACGGTAATACCACTCAAGCTGCCGATCAAACCCCGTTTCTAATAAGCTAGCGATGACTCGTCCTGTTAAACCCCATACTGTTTCACCATCCACTTGCCAGCTGGGCGTAAGGATGGTCGCCATTTGATCTTGCATCGCATATTCTATCGCATACTCTACGGTGGGCTGAGTTAATAAGGTTTCAAAATCTGCCCAAAAAATGCGTGAGATTTCGCCAAGCTCAGGTACTAATACTAAATCTGGTGCAATAAGCGCGACAATCGGACGCACACTCATACCGCTTTTGGACGTTTGGATCGGCAATTGACCGAGTAGCTGGACTTTATTGGGTGGTAGCGCAGTCTCTTCGCAAGCCTCACGTAATGCGGTAACGACATTGTTACCATCGCCAGCTTCATGCTTACCGCCTGCACAAGATACCTCGCCAGCATGACTATTCATGTGGGCAGCACGGCGTGTCAATAGCAGCTTAGGATGGCGTTCATGGGTGATGGCAACCAATACTGAGGCATCGGCAATGGGTGTCTGATATAAGCTGTCTAAAATGCGAGTGCGACGAGAGGTGCCACAAGCATTGTACATTGCTGGACTGGTGACAGCATTTAATGTCTCATGCTGCACTCGCTCTGCCAATTTTCTAATAGTGGGATAACGAATAAAGTCTGGCACAGCGACTGACAATTCATCAAAACTTACAGACTGCGGGGGAAGTAACATTATAATTGCCTTGTATTTTTATCAGTATAAAGCTTTGTCACAATAAGATATTCATAAAAACAATAGTCATAAAAACAATATTCATAAAAATAATAGTCATAAAACGATAGTTATCGTCATCAAATCTATAGATTTATCATTAAATTATTTAATAATTTCTAGGGTGTGTCCTCATTTTAAAAATGGTGATAAAAATTAGGTAAATTGCCGTCAAACAAGGAACATAGTATTGAGGACATGCCCTAGAGCGTGTGCTAATTAAAGACCCAAAATAATGTCTCAATCTAGATTAGCGCAATCGCCTGTTTACTGCATGCTATTTATGTGACTGCCTATTTGTATCACAAGAATTAATTGAGAGCCTTTGTTTTATAGCAAAAAATAACGTCTCTGCGGTGAAATGATATAGTCAAGGAATTTTAGAATCGCTAAAAGGCGATCGACCGCAGATAGTACACTGAGTACATCTAGGACGGGTAACACCGTAGCGGTTTAAAAGTGCTCTGACTATACATTACTGTTATCATCATTCTGTGCAAAGAAAATATGTGCTATCTTAAGGTAATGGCTATTATTTACGATCGTACGGCAGCATGACTGTTGCACCCTAAGTATAACGCTGCACACCCAAGCTATTACAGTGACACCCTATATCCTTTCTTATCATAATAACAAGGCAGTTTATATGCGCTATTGTCTACAATGTGGCCACGAGGCTGAACGTAAAATACCGGCCACCGATAATATCCCGCGTTTGGTCTGCCCAAATTGTGGCTATATTCACTACGAAAACCCAAAGGTCATCTGTGGCTCATTGGTCGTTCACAAGGGCCGAGTACTGCTATGCCGCCGAGCGATTGAGCCACAATATGGCTTATGGACGATACCAGCAGGCTTTATGGAGAATGGCGAAACTATCGCTGATGGCGCGGCGCGTGAGAGCTTTGAAGAAGCTGAAGCGGTGGTGACCAACCCCCATCTATACTGCCTCTATGATATCCCTGATATTGGGCAAATTTATGCGATTTACTTGAACGATCTCAAAGATGGCGCTTATGGTATTGGCTCTGAGAGTCTTGATTGTGCGTTATTTAGTGAAGAAGACATTCCATGGGATAGCATCGCCTTTGAAGCGGTACGTCGCACGCTAACCAGTTACTTTGAAGATCGTAAACAATTCGATAGCCATGATAAATTCCCCGTGCATCAAGATTACATTGGCAAAGACCAAAGCATTAAACGGTATTAATTGAGTGCCTAGGCACAAAAAAGCCAAGCGTGATGCTTGGCTTTTTTGTGCTTCATGGTAAGTCTGACCACCTTAGCTTTTTATTTTACAAACTTCAAAACCAAGATCTTTTACCTTTTCTTCTTTGTCATAAGGCGCTAAGACTGCACGCACATGTTTTTGCCCTTGCAAATATTGCTTGGCAACGCGCTGCAAATCATCAATAGTCACGGCTAAAATTGACGCACGCATTTTACGCTGCCAGTCAGCACCGCGATGATGCAGGTCAGAAAAACATGCTTTGATCGCTTCGCCTGCTGGAGATCCCGGTTTGTCCATACCGGAGATAATACCCAAGATGGCTTCTTCCAATTGCTCATCGGTTTGTGGCTCATTTAATAACCATTCGATACTGGCATCAAAGTGAGCAAAAGTCTCAGCACACTGCGGATCACGGTAGCTAAAGAACTTAAAGGCGCAAGCATTGGCATCGTAGCCCGCACCGCCACCATAAGCACCGCCGCGCTCACGGATGGCGCTATGCAAATAGCCATTGCGCAAGTAAGGCGCTAATACCATCAAGGCTACTGTGTCCGGATGATCAGCCGCTGGAACCGTATAGGCACTGGCATTGTGATAGACGTTGGTCGGCACTAACCATGCCAAGTCCTCAACATCGAGTGCGACACCACTTTCTAACGATTTGACAACATCTTTCTCACCATTTAGTGCCGCATCAAGTTGCAACTCAGCAAATTCGCTCGGGATATTGTCTTCAATACTAGCATCAGAGTTGCTTAGCTGCGCGGCAATACGTGGCGCTTGGCTGTCTTTCCAGCTATCGACAATCAAACTGCTTAAGCGTTCAGTTTGCTCGGCTTCACAGATGATGACGGCATGCTTAGGGAGGCTGATGAAACGTTGATGTAAATCCATCAAGCTAGTGGCTAATTTATCCCACTGCGCATCATCATTACTGGCATGGGTTAAAAAGTCCTTTAACGCGTTCAATGCTGGCAGACCACTGCGTACATACTCTAACTGCGCTTGACGACTCATACCACGACTGGCCGTTTGCATCGCATAAGCATGCCCTGAACCAGCAAGATTTGATTGCCAGCCTGCTTGACGCTGCTGCAGAATCTCTTTTATACGGTCATGCTCCGTAAAGACGCTGTGCTCCATCACTTCTTTGAGTAAATCAATCGCCTCAGGCTTGCGGTTTAGTGCGCGCGTTGCCACCACAAAATAACTGCTGATAGACTGACTGTCATCAATATTGGTACGTTGGCTAATACGCGCTGTCACACCTGACGAATGCGCCGCTTGCTTGGCTTGCATTTCATGGGCGCTTAGCGAGTCGGTACCCAGCTCAGACAGTAAGCTTAAATAAATAGGCAGTAGCGGATGATTAATGACTTCATTGACGGGTAACTCGCTTGTACCTGCATTACCAATCGCATCGGTCAACGGCACAATTACTTGATAATAATACAAGCCATTGGTGCCTGCTTCATATTCAAATAGGGTGCTGTCTTGCCCGCTCAGATTCACTTGTTTTTGCTTGCCTTGCTTAAAGCTGATATCCGTCGGTACGTCATCCAAGCCAACTTTTGGCAATAAGCTCAAATCATCTGGTGCTGCTTGGCGCGCTGCCAAATCCAATGCTTGCTTGTGCAAGATGGCTTTATCATCAGCGGTCAAATCCATGGCGATAGTGTCGAGACGCGTTTGCTCAGCTGCCGCTAAACGAGCCGTTTTTTCGCTGTCTGGTGTTAGGGTCACGCGCACGCGGTGATTGTTATCCAGTAGATGTATTTTGATTAAGTTGGGCAACCATTGCTCGTCTCTTACTTGCTCACGCAGCCATTGTAGATGCTCGTCCACTTCCCACACATCGATTGGATTGCCGTCATGAATGGCGGTACTAAAGCCTTCTAGCATGAGATTCAAACCATAAGGAATGCTGTCACCGCCGATATGACGCTGATCTATCTCAATCTGATGCAGGATGGTTTCAATCGTTTCGTCATCGACTGGTGAGCTTGCAACTTCGGTCAGCAAATCAATAATGCCCTGCTCGACTGCTTCGGCATGCTCTGGGTTTGAACCGCGCAGACCCGTATAAAAGACCATTTCGTAATGGCTGTCATCAAGCCCCAATAGCGGACTTGGTGCTTTGCCGAGTGGATGGCTGTCCAGATAAGCACGCAACGGCGAGCCAGCATGCTCAATCAACACGCCTTCTAGTAGACGCAAAGCAAGGCGCTGCTTGGGGTCGGTAATCGATGGTAATAACCACGCCACAACATGATGGGTTTGGTCAGGGCCAGCTTCGTCAGCGGTATAAGTGTCGGTAGCGCTAATCGATGCAGATAGACGTTTTTCTGGACGCGATACATGCTTCTTGCCCGCCTCAAACTGAATCAAGGCATCTTCATGGATTTTTGCCTGCGTCTCAGCGACAGGAATATTACCAAAACTCATAATCACACTGTTTGATGGGTGATAATGGCTTTGATGAAATTCGACCAGCTCATGATGGGTCAAGTCAGGAATATCAGCAGGTTCACCGCCCGAATTATAATGGTACGTCGTCGTTGGGAAGAGATGATGGGCAACAGCATGGTACAGCTGATCAATCTCGCCGCTCATAGCCCCTTTCATCTCATTAAAAACAATACCCTTAAATTGCGGCTTGTCATTTTCATCTAACTCAACACGAATACCTTCTTGAGCAAAATCAAGCGGATGAATATTCGGGAAAAATGATGCATCAAGATAAACGGCAAGCAGGTTGAAGTAATCGTTTTTGTTTTGTGTGGCGTACGGATAAGCCGTCCAATCAGCAGCGGTCATCGCATTCATAAAGGTATTGAGCGAGCGCTTAATCATTGAGAAAAACGGATCACGCACAGGGAATTTCTCAGAACCACATAAAGCCACATGCTCTAAGATGTGCGCCTCGCCTTTTGAGTCCATTGGCTGAGTGCGAAAGCCTACCAAAAATGCATTTTCATCACTCGGATGTGCTAAGTGATAATGCATCGCACCAGTCTTGACGTGCTGACTGATCAGCACATCCATCGATAGCGCCTCAATATGGCGATGCTCAATCAACTCAAATGCGGAGTGCAATGTTAGGTCAGCGGTAAATGCGGTGTCAGTCATAGTTGTCCTTAGCTCATTATGTAGATAATGCCCTGCAATTCAGGGTAAATAGAATGGTAATAATGTGCGTGATAAAGTGATCATTAAAATTTAATGCTCAAAATTTTATCGGTTTTATGGTGGGTAAGCTATAGCAATGAAAAAATGGGTCTAGCGCTAATAGATGGGGCTAGCAGACAGAGAAGTCAAGGCCTTATCCTAAGAAAGAGCAGCGCTGATATAGTCAAATCCATATAAATCCGCTACATCGTCATCCGCGCTAAGCATACTAATGTATAACTTGCGCTCGGTTTCCTTGTATCGAAATTATTTGAATTCAACTATAGTCGATTCAATTTAAAAGTAGTACAAGGCAACCAAGTGTAGATGTATATCAAATACTTCAAGTGAGGTTAACGCAGTAACACTTTTATAGTGGAATGACTATATAGTACAACTAGGAAGGGCAATACCTTAGCGCTTTAAAAGTATGCCGACATTACTTAACAGCAGTCATCAGTAGTGCTATAGTTAAGACTACTTGCTACGAGGAGCACCTCATGAGTTACCAACATATTTTACTGGTTACCGACTTGTTATCTGATGCCGACACAGTGGCGCAAAAAGCCAAACAAATCGTCGATAACCGCCCGGGTTCTAAGCTGTCTGTACTGCATATTGTCAAAGATACGATGGTTGGTTTTGGCTATGAGCTAGTACCCGCCTCTAGCTTATATGATCAGATTGACGATGAGCGTTGCCAAGAAGCACGAGCCAAGCTAGCACAATTTTTAGAGCGTAATGGCTTAACCGCCGTCAATGCCGAGGTGACCACCGCCATCTCTAGTAGCGAAGGTATCGTCAATTATTGTCATAAGCATGATGTTGATTTACTGGTTATCGGTCGTCATGAGCGCCATGGTATCGTCGCATGGCTCAGTGGGGCAACAGCAGATAATATTTTGCCAAATGTCCCCTGCGATAGCTTAGTCGTGAGACTGGATAAGCCAGTTAATAAATAAGCGATCACCTTTCAATAAACAATGCTTAAGTGTAAAGGCTGCTTAGCTTTAATGAGTTAACTTAAGCCGCTTATATTACAAGCTGAACATAATATTTTATAAAACGTCCTATAGTCATGGCTATGGGACGTTTTTTATTATCTGTCTCTAACCCTCATTCTGATGTCAAAATATCAATAAAGCTTTGCCAAATTGGGCTTTGATGGCGGGCTTTATGCCATACTAGCCACCAAGTTCGCGACAAATCAATGCCTGCCACTTTTACTTGTACTAGCTTACCGCTGGCCAATTCTGCCTCAATCACGTGCTGTGATAGACAACCCAGCCCAATATCGGCACTGACCATATGCTTGATCGCCTCCGATTGCTGAATGGCCATGATAATTTCGGCATCGGGCATATGCTGTAATAATTGCTCATCGATAATTTGCCGAGTACCTGATCCTGCTTCACGTACTAACAAGGGTAGCTTTGCCAGTTGCTCAATACTAAGCTCGTAGCAATTATCCACATCGTTATATGCTGCCATATCTGTCAGCCATTTGCTGTCGCGTTTGGCAAAGACCATCAAGGTGTCCGTTCGCCATGCACGCTGCTCAATGACCTTAGTATCCGCAGGTCGCGGCATCCCTTCTACTAGCGCAATATCTATATTTAACTGCTCAACCTCCGCGACTACCTCTTGGGTATTGGCGATATAAGTGTTCACATTTGCATTTGGCAAGGCTCTATACAACTCAGCCAGCAGCGGTGGCAATACATAGTTGCCTATAGTCGTACTCGCGCCAATATGAATCTGTCCTGCTTGGTGCTTGTGATAATACTCAAGCGTCAGTGACTGCCCCAAGATTGCTTGCGCTTGCACATAAATAGGATGGGCATTTGGATGCTGGTTGAGCCTACGCCCAACGCGCTCAAACAACGGCATTTGCAGTCTGGATTCGAGCTCAGTCAGCGCGCTACTGACGGCTGACTGTGATAAATGCAGCGCTTCACTGGCACGGCTGGTGCTGCCCGTCTGATAAATACTCACAAATACCGCCAATTGTTTTAGCGTAATCTTCGGTAGCGTCTGCATCGCTTTTTTCATTAATTAATGACACCTTATGCCCGTCTTTTAGGACTAATCTTTTAATATCAAACGGTCAATACAACCCTATTAACCCAAATTTTCGATAGTTTGTATCTTATTAATCTGTTTTTATTATAAATCAGCTTATCTTATACTGTCTATTCATAAGTTTATGCTTATGTCGATTAGCAATAATAGGATAGGTCTGTCATGCTTGCTTTTGCCCACTCAGTGAATCGTTACTTTCCAAACAATCGGCACTTAGCAGGATTGGTCGTGGTGCTGGTCGGTAGTTTATTTTGTTTATGGCTCAATACTGGTCTAGACACTTGGTCGAACGGGCGCATCGTCGGACTGTCCTCTTTAACATTGGCAATTTTGCTCGGTATGGTCTTAGGCAATACGGTATACCCTAATTTCGCTGAGCAGCTAAATGCTGGTGTATGCTTTGCCAAAGGTCAAATCTTGCGTCTAGCCATTATGTTTTATGGGTTTAAGCTAACGATGACCCAAGTGGCTAGCGTGGGTATGCCAGCGATTATGACGGATGCACTGGTACTGACATCGACTTTTTTATTGACCTATTGGCTGGGTACGAGATGGCTAAAAGTCGATAAAAAAACGACTATATTGATTGGCTCAGGCGCTAGTATTTGCGGAGCAGCCGCAGTGATTGCCGCAGAGCCAGTGGTCAAAGCAGAAGCGCATAAAGTCACTATCGCTGTGGCAACCGTCGTCGTCTTTGGCACTATTGCGATGCTACTCTATCCATTTTTATATCATCTTGGTTGGTTGCAGCCTTGGCTAAATGCTCAACAATATGGCATCTATACTGGCTCGACCATACACGAAGTCGCGCAAGTCGTGGTAGCAGGTAACGCGATCAATCCTGATGTCGGTAATACAGCCGTCGTGACCAAAATGATACGCGTGATGATGCTAGCCCCTTTCCTACTGATTTTGTCCTTTGCTTTAACCAAGGGTGACAATGACAGTCAGGGCGAGACATTGTCGTTTGTAGACCGTGTTAAACAGGTCAACGTGCCATGGTTTGCCTTTATTTTTATTCTTATCGTCATACTGCACACATGGGTGCCTATGTCTGACAGCTTTGAGCAAAGTATGGTCAAATTTGATGATGTTTTGCTCACGATGGCGATGTTTGCACTGGGTTTGACGACTCATCTGAGCGCGATTAAGCAAGCTGGCGTGAAGCCACTGATCTTGGGTGCTATTATGTTTGCTTGGTTAATCATTGGCGGTGGCTTGATTAATATTGGTATTAGCTCTATCTGATAGATTCACCACACTCATTAAAAAAAAGGCCTCCAACTATTTATAGTCGGAGGCCTTTTTAATATATAGTCAAAATATCCCAAAAACGCTACGATACTGCCGATATCCATTTTTTGTAGCCTATGTCTGCACAGGCACAGCAAGCAAGCAAGCAAGCAAGCAAAATTGATATCAGCAGTTCGTGATGTATCGATATTACTTTTCACTGACTATATTATTTTATCTAATACTAAATGACAGACGAAAAAAAACGAACCCGAAGGTTCGCTTTTTTTTCATCTTGCTCTAAGTGTCTATAAAGACAGATTAGATAGCAACGATGTTATGGGCTTGTGGGCCTTTTTGACCTTGAGTTACAGTGAACTCAACTTCTTGGCCTTCAGCTAAAGTTTTGAAGCCTGAACCAGTGATTTCGCTGTAATGAGCAAAAACGTCTGCGCCAGTTTCTGGAGCGATAAAACCAAAGCCTTTAGCTTCGTTGAACCACTTAACTGTACCTTTTTGAGTATCTGACATATTGATAATCCTACTTTTTAATTTATTAATGGCCTAGTGACCGGTAACGCTTGCAAATAGCTACTGAACGATAAATATTAAAACGAAGGATTATAACTAATACTACGAGGTAATGATTTGGTGCAGAACTGCTCTTAAGCTTGGGCGTATTATAAGGGGTACATCCTAGTATCGCAAGCCTTATCTGACATTTCGTGTAACAAAGCCCTTTTATTAGTCATTTTTGGTTCAAATTGCAACGATTTTAGGCATTTGGCAAGCGGAACAAATACACCGCAACCCCACTACAAACAGTGGCTACCGCCCATGCCACCCACATCGTATCGGCTGGCAAGCGATAAAATAACATTGCCGTCGATATAGTCATCATTATCGTTGCCAACCACTTGGCATAGAGAGGTACAGCATGATTATTTTCCCAATCACGGACAAACTTCCCAAAGTATTTGTGATTGATCAGCCAAAAATGGAAGCGCCGTGAGCTGCGTGCCCAGCACCCTGCTGCCAGTAGTATAAAAGGCGCAGTTGGCATCACGGGTAACAGCACTCCTATAATACCCAATATAAAAAACACCCAACCCAGTATGACAAACGTCCAACGCACTGCGGGGCTTCTCGATTGATTGGTATTAGGTCTATAGTAAAAGGTTTTTTTATGATTGGTCATATAAGTAGTGTCATTCAACGATGTATCAGTTGGGGTAAGTAGCTACTGGTTTATAAAATAGCTACCTATATAGGTAGCTAAGCATGCGATATTGCTCAAAACGGTACAAGGCTATTTTTACGAGGTTTTTGCTATTAATAAGTATGTTTGGTTAGTGGTTGAGTAAGTGAGCTCACAACCTTTGACTGAATTTTTAGCAAAAAAACCCGCTCACAGTCTAAACTATGAGCGGTTTTTTAGTTTTAGTGACAAGTGTCTGATTGATTTATTTCGTGACGATACCAAGCTGCTTGGCTTCTTTTAGCCACAGTGGAAACTCTTCTAACATGTTTTCATACAAAGCTTCTTCGCTGATATCATCCAAATCATCGAGTTCAAAAAAGTCGCAATTATCAATCACGCGCCCTGTCATGTCGTCTAGTTTTTTTAGAATGCCATAACCACGACCACCCAAGCCCACGAACTGCCAAAATATTGGCAGTTTCGCCGCTTCCGTCATGACTCTCGTGATACCGCGATTGTCATTCACCCCGCCATCACTGATAAATAGCACATAGACAGGCACATCCAAGCCGTCTTTTTGATAAAACTCTGTCACGGCTTTCATGACCTCTGCTTCGTTATTCACACGCGGGCCAAGTGCCCATTTGCGCCAGCCGCCATGAGCGTTGTCAATGAAACCGTCATAGTTACTCAGCCCAATCTCGCCCAAATACTGCGGATCTCGGGCAAACGCCCAGCAGTCTAGTGCTTGGTCGTCATCGAAGCTCACTGCCAATGGCAATATGCGGTTGACCACTTCTTGCACGCGGCCTTTCTTGTACTGTCTATTCATTGAGCCTGAGGCATCTAACACCAAAGCCACCTTTGCGGTCAATTGCTGCAATTGGCGCTTCTCAAGCGATATCGTGGCTTTTTTGGCCAGATTGACCAGTTTTGGTGCCTTGTCTAGCATGACCTTTTCTAGCGATGGTTTTGTTTTAACTGGCGTTGCGGTCGGCTCTGCTGTCGAGCTACTCTCTTCTACGTCACCACCGAAATGCTGCACGATGGCGGCAAGCCCACCATTAAAGCCTTGCGCGACGTTAGATACCCGCCAAACCCCATTCTTACGATAAAGCTGCATCAGCATACTGGCTTGCTGCTGGGCAAAGTCTGCTGCTTGATATTCTGCCTGCGCTTTTTGTGACTGCTGCCAAATGCCAATCTCTAATGATTGAATTTGACTCAGCGGCGTGTCGGCTGATAATACAAAAAACAAGCTGTCTATATCCGCAGCCAGTTTGGACAAATTGACTTCAAACTCGGCTTGGATGCCTTCCGTTGGCTGCGACTCGTAATGGGTGAGCTTGATTTGCCCGCATGGTGAGGTTGGCTGATTATAAAACACCATATAATCATCGTTTATCAGTTTGCCCGCTGCGTCTAAGGCAAAGCAGCTGATGTCCATCTCTATCGGACTTTGACGAGTGAACTTAAGCGTAATTGGTGCGGTGTCGTCAATAGCAAGATTGCTTAAAGGCGAGCGTTGTCCGACGGTGAGACGGTTCATAGTGTTCCTTACGTTAAAGTGTTATTCCTTTGAAGATAATAGACTAATTACTGACATTAAAAAACCGCTACAGCATGAGCTAGAGCGGTTTTCCTAACCTAAGAAGATTAAGTGCGTAATGTTTAATAATTTCATAGAATTATTAGCAAGCTAATATCAAGTAGTTAAGCTATCTAAAGAAACTCTATTTTTCAAAAATGGGGAAAGCTGTGTTCGTAGTTTTCTTAGTATACTTTTTTTAGATGTTTTCATTGCTGAGTAGATTGAAGCATGAGCTATATTGTTTTCTAAAGCATCATCAATTACTAAAAAAGATCTATCATTTGTTTGCTCATAGTTCAGAGTGCGAATTTTACCGCATTCTAATTTTGCTACTTCTGCATACTCCCTTGCTTCCTTACTTTGGATTTGCTTATCTGCTATATCACAAATAATATTAGTACTTGAATATTCTTTCCTCTCTACGCTAAATCCTCTACACTCCAAATCTGCAGTTGATATAGCTGATGGCAGAACATCTCCCTCACTACTAATATGTTCAGGATGTAAAGTTATTCTATAAAGCTCTTCAGAACATAATATAATTCCAGGAGAGTATTTACTACACATTTGTTTTTCATCTTCAATAGTATATTTATGCATAATTAAACTGTAACTATCTTTAATATTTCATCATCGACAATCGATTTAATAGGTCTATCATCAGCAAAGATTTCTTTACCTTCGTTACTACGAAAGTAATACGAGTAATAACCATCACCAAAGACCCCTAAGTCCAAGATATTTCTGTTGAAGTTCCAATAAAAATTAATTTCTCCATCACTTGCTAAAGAAATAGAAGGCTTTCTTATAGTATTTTTGAACATTAGCCTTGCTAAATCTTCTGCTTCTAGTACAGTTTTTTTCTGTGCCCCTACACTATCTATACCATTCCAACCGTCTTCATACATACTCAGTGTTCTAATTCTACCAATAGCTGTATTAGTTGGACTGATTTTTCTAATATTAGAGGAAGTAGTATTTATTTCTAAATCAGTCTTAATATTTTTTAACGTTTTATTTATTTCTTGCTCTAACAACAAATATTCTAATTCTTTACTAGAAGAATATACTGATTCATAATAATTAATATCACTTACAGATTTTTCGTAGGTTCCTGTATCTTCAGAAAGAAAAATAGATGCTTGATCATGAAAATATAAAGAAGCATTATTAAGATATACATCTTCATTATTTCTAATAATATTGCATGAGGTATTTTTGCAGTCACTAACATCAGGATTTAAAAATGAAACGATACTATCTTTCATTTTAGACATAGCACTTTTGAAAGGAATAGAAGGCTTTTCCTCAAAAGTTGATAAATCAAGATAAGTATTCATATAAAAACTCCTAATATAAATTAATTCTTTTAGACATGCTATCAGACAGCAAACCTTTTAGAACTATCTTATTTTTATCATGAAGAAAATTGAAGCATTTGTTAATATAACCCATACTAATATGTTTTACTTCAATACCATATTTAGAGTCATTTTCTATAACTTTTTTAGGTATCAAAAAACAACCATGATCAATACTGACAATGATTTCTTCTATATCATTATTTTTTCCATTGGATTTTGACTCTACACCTAATTGATTTAGACATTTAAAAGCATAGGAATTTTCAATAATAAAATCTTCTGGCATATCTTCGAACCAACCCGTATTAGAGTGCCATACATCCCCTGACTCTAATATATTTTTTGCTAAAAATATATTTTCTCTATTGAATAAACTTACTAATTTAGACTCTTCTATATTTTCGCTATAAACAAACCTATCTAAGTATTTGAGACCAAAATTAGATATTAGTAAAGTATCATTATCTTTTAAAAATTCAAGCACATCAGAAATATAACCTATAGTTTCGTCTAAAGTTACTTCCCAACTAGAATAGTTCAAACAATGTACTAGGAACTTGTTTTCTGATAAACTTAAACCCCAATTTAGTTCCCCACGTTCATCTAAACTTTCTAGCTCAAAACCAGAAAACGTTGTTTTTTTACTATCAATGGATGCAGTATCCTCCTCATTAAACTTCACTTTGTGCTCTAATTTATATACTGGCGTATCTTTATTAAATTTTTTGTACTTTTCATTAAATATTTCTTTTATCCCTAGAATATCTTCTTTTCTCAAATTTGATGAGAAATTAAGAAAAAAAACCAACTCTACGATCGAGTGTGCGTCATTTATAGGTTGAAAAAGAAGTTTCATAATATCTTTCCAGATTTTTTGTTTCTAAGTATTAGTTTTTGAAGGTTTATAGTAATACTCTTGTACTATGGACGGTTTTTGACTCGCAAAAGATATATGGTATACCCTTTGCTTGAGTCATCACTATTTTTTTAAGTATTCAAAAGCAAGGTAGTCTTTTTATAAGGTAATTATACATTAATCATAATACGACTAAGATCGACTAAATAAAAAATTTAACTTCAGAAGACAAATGTTTATTATACTAACAATATAGTACTACAAAACGCATCCGAAACTCTAGTAATCTAAACTATTAGACACAATTCTATTAAGTCAGCTTATTGCTATTTATGACCAAATACAACCTACAAAGCCCTTAACTCTTCCATCTGCGCCGTCATCGCCGTCAACTGCCCTTCTAGCTCAGCCAGTTTCGCCTTCTCAGCATCGACCACTTCCGCAGGTGCTTTACTGACAAAGCCCTCATTACCTAGCTTACGAGCGATGCCTTCCGCTTGACCTTTCAACTTATCATACGACTTACCCAAACGTGCCAGCTCAGCCGTTGGATCAATCAAACCTTTCATCGGTACGAGTACACGTAACTGACCGACCATACTTGATGACGATAGTGGAATCTTTTGATCAGAACCGTCGCCACTATTTATAATCTCTAAGCTCTCGACTTTGGCAAGCGCTTTGAACTGGTTTTTGATACGTGATAGACGCGCATCTTCATCAGCAGAGATATTTTGTAGTAGCACTGGCAGACGTACCGCGTTGCCCAGTTTCATCTCACCACGGATGTTACGGACGCTAGCGATTAGCTCTTGTAGCCACGCCATATCCGCTTCAACCTGCTCACTGATTTGTGCCTCATCCGTTTTTGGATAGTCAGCGACTACGATGCTATCGGTGTTTTTACGACCTAATAGTGGTGCGACCGTCTGCCAGATTTGCTCGGTCAGATACGGCATGATTGGATGGCTAAAGCGTAGTGCTGTCTCTAGCACATGCAGTAATACATAGCGGATTTGCGCTTTGCGTTCGTCAGACACTGAGTCATCATTCAGACTGGCTTTGGCAAGCTCAACGTACCAATCACAGTACTCATTCCAGATAAACTCATAGATATCTTGGCTGACCATATCGAGACGATACTGAGCGAAATGCTGATGGATATCGGCAACGGTAGAGTTCAGACGACTCATGATCCATTTTTCTGGCAATTCCCAAACGTCAGGGTTGGCCGCTTGATCGATAGGCTTGGCACTGCCTTCGCTATCGACACAGTTCATGAGTACAAAACGGCTGGCGTTCCAGATTTTATTACAGAAGTTACGATAGCCTTCGACACGCTTTAGATCAAAGTTAATATCGCGACCGGTACTGGCAAGGGATGTAAAGGTAAAGCGCAGTGCATCCGTACCAAAGGCTGGGATACCTTCTGGGAACTCTTTACGCGTTTGCTTTTCGATTTTGGCTGCGTCTTTTGGATTCATCATATTGCTGGTGCGTTTTTCTACCAGTGCTTCTAGATCGATACCGTCGATAAGGTCAATCGGGTCTAAGACGTTACCTTTTGATTTTGACATTTTTTGACCATTGCCATCACGTACCAGACCATGCACATAAACGGTCTTAAACGGTACTTGCGGCGTGCCATCTTCGTTTTTCACGAAGTGCATGGTCATCATGATCATGCGAGCAACCCAAAAGAAGATAATGTCAAAACCCGTCACCAACACGCTGGTCGGGTGAAAGGTGTCCATCACGCGTGGATCGGCGTTGACGTCTGCCCAGTCAAGCGTACTGAACGTCCATAGACCAGAGCTGAACCATGTATCGAGCACGTCATTGTCTTGGCGCAATACGATATCATCGCTTAGATTGTACTTGCTACGTACTTCGGCTTCGTCACGGGCGACATAGATTTCACCAGTCGCATCGTCATACCATGCAGGGATACGATGTCCCCACCACAGCTGACGACTGATGCACCAGTCTTGCAAATCGGTCATCCACGACATATACATGTTTTTGTACTGTGCAGGGACGAACTCGATGCTGCCGTCTTCTACTGCGTCAATCGCAGGCTTGGCCAGCTCTTTAACCGCGACATACCACTGATCGGTCAACCACGGCTCAACGATCGTACCGCCACGCTCAGCACGTGGGGCTTTTAGTGCATAGTCTTCGATATCTTCTAGCCAGCCTTGCTCGCCTGCTTGCTCGACAAGGAACTTACGCGCAGCAAAACGCTCAAGTCCTGCGTACTCGCTTGGCGTGGTCTCTAATTCTGGCTCACGTGTCTGCAAGTCAGGATAGACTTCCATCGATGCTAAGATATTGGCGCGCTCATCAAGAATATTAATTAATGGCAAGCTATGACGACGACCCAATTCATAATCGTTAAAATCATGCGCTGGAGTAATTTTCACACAGCCAGTACCAAAATCGATATCGACATAATCATCAGCGACGATAGGCACGACACGACCAGTGATTGGCAAGGTAATGGTTTTGCCGACCAAGTGTGCATAACGCTCATCGCTCGGATTGACCGCAACAGCGGTATCACCAAGCAAAGTCTCAGGGCGCGTAGTAGCAACCACTAGATAGTTTTTACCATCTTGAGTCGTTAAGTCTGCATCCGTGAAATGATAGCGGAAATGCCACAAGCTGCCTTTTTCGTCATGGTTTTCCACTTCTAAATCAGATAATGCGGTTTGGAACTTAGGATCCCAGTTGACCAAACGCTTACCACGATAGATAAGTCCATCGTCGAACAGGCGTACGAACACTTCTTTTACCGCGTTAGACAGACCATCATCCATGGTAAAGCGCTCACGTGACCAATCCACCGAGCTGCCCAAACGGCGAATTTGGCTAGTGATATTGCCGCCCGACTCTTCTTTCCATTCCCATACTTTATCGATAAAGTCTTCACGCGTCATATCACGGCGCTTGATACCTTGCGCCTCTAGGCGACGCTCAACGACCATTTGAGTTGCGATACCCGCATGATCCGTACCTGGCTGCCACAGCGTGTTGTCACCATCCATGCGGTGGTAACGTGTGAGCGCATCCATGATTGCGTTGTTAAAACCATGTCCCATGTGCAGCGAGCCAGTGACGTTCGGTGGTGGCAAGGCAATAGAAAATGACTCTTCTTTGTCAAAAGTCGGCTGAAAATAGCCGCTTTCTTCCCAACCTTGATACATGCCCGCTTCGACTTCCGCAGGATTATAGGCGTTTTCAAGTTGGCTAAGTGCCGCTTGGATAGATTGGGTCAGGTTAGTTTTGCTATTAGGGTTACTCATAAGGCTCTCAGACTAAAACGTAAATGGATTAAATAAATAGTAAGCAAAAGTATGGTTATCGCTGAATTCATACAATTAACCAACGCAAGCTGGGTTCAGGCATAGCGCTAACGCTGGATAATAATAGGTGATTCGAGCAAACAAAAAAGTTAGTAGGATGATTTTATCTTATATGGGCAGATTTTGTTAGTATCGAATGCTTTTTCAATACTTGCAGTCGTTATGGCCTTACTGTAACTTATTAAAATAAGCTTTTTTGCATTGCAGCAACATGGCAACGGCTATGACGTTGACACTGGTTTGACCGTTATTTTTATATCCTTCACTCACCGCTCCTCTTATATAAGTTTACTGTCATGCCTAATACTAAAGATAATTCTAATAAAAATAATGATCCGAGCTCGACAGCTAGTATTCACGCGGCGCAGAGTAGTGACAATGCCGATGAGAAGGACAATAACGAGGCGTTAGAAGTGGCTACTGGAACCAATCAGGATAGCGCTCAAAATGAAAGTCAAAATGGCTCTGAAGACGCAAACCAAAATGAAGGTGTGTCCAAAAGTGACGCCATAAAAGATGAAGACTTGCCAAAAGAAATCAGTGACGAAGACAAAGAAACCATCAAAGAAGTGGCCAGCGATGACAACTTAAGCGAACCAAAAAGTTATGCCAGCATCTTAGTCGAGCAAGTCATCGATGCCAAAGAAACCTTTAATCGCTCGCTTGGCTCGTTATTTACCAGTGCCTTTACTGCAGGATTGGAGATTGGTATTAGTCTGTTTATGATTTTGTCCGCCTTCGCCCTATTGACCGATGTAATGCCCAATCAATATGCCATGGTGCTGGCATCATTACTTTATCCGATTGGCTTTATTATCGTCGTCATTGGTCAGTCGCTATTGTTCACTGAGCAAACGTCTCTGCTGAGCCTACCGGTACTCAATGGTATCGAACCATTAAACAAACTCATGCGGCTTTGGGGGATTGTCATCGCTGGCAATATCGTTGGCGGTTGTCTATTTGCAGCATTGATGATCGGTTTGGGTTTGCATATGCATCTGTTTGACGCCAGCGATATCGACGCCTATTCCGAGCATGTTTTAGGATTTGAATGGTGGGTCATATTTGGTAGCGCGGTACTGGCAGGTTGGATGATGGGCGTGGCTGCGTGGCTTGTCACCTCGGCACGCGATACCCTTAGCCGTATCGTGCTGGTCTCGTTGATCACAGGCAGTATTGGATTTTTGGGTTTGCATCATAGTATCGTGGGTAATATTGAGGTATTTTCTGCCCTACTCTATGGCAACACCGTCGGATTTTGGCGTTACTTGATATTTTTGGTGGTGGTGATATTGGGCAATACCGTCGGCGGCGTGGTATTTGTCGCGGTTCTCAAAAACCGTACTTTCTTATTTGATGTCGCCAAAGTTAAGCAGCAAAATAAAGACAATCAAATAGCGAGGATGGATAGACGACATCACTAGAGTAATCAAATGACTATCAACTC
Organism: Psychrobacter sp. Pi2-51; assembly: GCF_904846665.1. Taxonomy (NCBI): domain Bacteria; kingdom Pseudomonadati; phylum Pseudomonadota; class Gammaproteobacteria; order Moraxellales; family Moraxellaceae; genus Psychrobacter; species Psychrobacter sp. Pi2-51. Next base: position 26,187 of record NZ_CAJHBP010000007.1, on the reverse strand, counting down.
ACTATCAAATTATTATCAACTCATAAAGCCTCTGATTCGCACAAACATATGCCAGCGCAGACTCATTATTTAAGAGTGTGCGCTGGCAATATTTTATGAGTAATCAATAGTGACGACACATTTAGAGCATACGTGCAGCCAAAACACCTTTCTCAATTTCCGTCTTCTTCATCTTATTATATTTTGCGCTAAATATTCGCACCAAAATACCTGCTGTCAAGAACATGACTAACGTATAGATAGCTGGTGTCATCGACATGTCGTAATTAGACAATAGCGTGAGCGCCATAAATATAGACAAGGTGCTGTTTTGCAAGCCAACTTCCATAGTGATGGACGTTCGCTGTGCTAGGTTCAAGCCCAACCATTTACTGCTATAGTAACCAAGCGCCATGGTTGACAGGTTTAGTAGCAACGATACTGGTCCGGTAGCGATAAGCGCCTCAACGATGATATCTCTTTGTACATAACTCAAAAACACCACTAAAAATGTCAAAAACGTCACGCCAAAACGAGAGACTATGACTTGTGAGCTATCAGCAACCCTTGGCGCAAAGCGTTTGATCAGCATACCAATACTAATAGGCAGAATGGTGATGACGAATAAAGAAATCATGGTCTTTATAATCGGCAGTTGAAACTCGCTCCCAGCACCCATAAAGTGAATCAGTGAAAAGCTCAGGACAACAGGAATACTAAATACCGTGACGACACTAGCAATGGCCGTCATAGTGACTGATAACGCTACATCGCCTTTGGCAAGGAAGGTAAATAGGTTGGAAGTGGTGCCACCTGGGCAGAGCACGAGTAACATGACCCCTACCGCATACTCAGGTCGCAACGGCATGATATTTGCCAGTGCAAAACCAATAATCGGCAATAAGATAAGCTGATTGAGCAAGCCAATACTGACCGCTTTTGGGTATTTCAAAACACGTTTAAAGTCGTTGGTAATGAGGGTCATACCCATGCCCATCATAATCAAAAATAGGCAAAGGGGAATAACGACTGAGTTTACTAAGGTGACTATTTCAAGATTTTCCATAACTACATCCATGTAGATAAGACCTGTCTATAGGTCGACACACAGCGCTTGTCCTTAATGCACTTGATCAAAGCACTTAATGGCTAGGTTGCTGTAGAATTTATAACGATATTTTTCACGCTAGCGGTATAAGCCAATCCTGCTAATACACGTACACCAGCATATCGAACGATAAAATTAAGTATAGCGTTGTCGCGTGCTCATAACTTACATCATTCAGTTACTCCCCGGTCAATAATGGGCTTTTGTAATGGAATATAGGGTTGAGGTATTTACGCTGATAGATGTAAATATAAATTTTAGGATGGCATGCTTACGATGGCATTGAAGAAACAAGCATTGATGACTGTCGGAAAAGCCATAGAAACTTACAGATAATTAGGGGTTGGCTGAGCTATTTGTGGTGGTCAGTTGCTGTGTCGATATCGACCACTGCTGTGCCATAGGCAATGGCTTCGACCATGCTGCCCAATTGATTGATACTAGTGACTTCCAGACGTAAACCATAGATATGATTGTAGCCTTTGGCCTGTGCCTGCGTGCGCATACGGACGATAGCCTCACGCCGTGCGCGATCTAGCAAAGTCTCATAAGTGGTTAAGTTTTTGCCAAATAAACTCAGTACTCGAGCGATAATCATCTTAAAGTAATCTTGGGCAATCACCACGCTGCCCAGCACCAGTTCACCTTTACTATCAGCTGCCAACTTGGGATGATAAAAGCGCTCGCTTGAGACCACGATGTGACCCAAGGTTTGCTCTGCGATACTAAGCTGTGCTAAGTGTTGGCGCTCATGACGCGATCCAAAGAACCACCCCACCACGAATAATATAATAAGCGGCGCGTAGTTAATGAGGAATTGAGTCATAGAATTATTCATGGCACGTCTCTTATCATAAAAAAGCTTTAGTGTTTTAAAACTTAATTAACTAACCAAAAGGATTGAAACGTGGTAAATCGTCCGCTGGAGTTGGCGGTTGCGTTTGCGGATTTTGAGTAGGTGCATTTTGAATAGGTGGATTGTGACCAGATGGGTACTGTGGTGGTGATGCAGGCTGCTGTTGTACAGGTACTGCTTTGACCGCAGTACCATAGACAAACAGCTCTGACGCACCTTGCGCGATGCTAGAGGTCGAAAATCGCAGACCAACGACAGCATCAGCACCGAGTGCTTCGGCCTTTACAATCATGCGATCTATCGCCTCTTGGCGCGACTCTTCTAGTAGCTCAGTATAGGCAGTCAGCTCGCCGCCAACGATGTTTTTTAGACTGGCGAACAAGTCCTTACCGACATGCTTTGAGCGCACGGTACTACCGTACACAACGTCTAGGCGTTCGGTAATTTGATAATTGGGTAAGTGTTCAAGGTTGGAGAGCTGCACAGTCATAGTACGACCTTATCGGTGACTTATAAAAATCATTCAGCTAGAAATGGTCAGCGTTAATCAACATTGATAAAGAATAATGGCAGACCACATTGCTGCGAACAAACCACATTATTAATGGCAATCAACACTGCCTATAAAAACTGTCTATAAAAGACTAATCATTGGTATGAAACAACAAAAACAGCTCAGTCAAATTGCCTTCGATGCTATTGGCCATCTGTACCATTTTGTCTTCGTCTTTACGCATCTCAGATAGCTCTGGATCTTCATCATCGATGCCGCTAAGCACAATCATAGGCAAAGTCAGTACTGCCACGTCTTCTGCGGTGTCTTGATCTTCAAACCAATCACTGGCTTCATCGCCATACATGGCATCGACAAAACCAATTGACCAAGCAACGATGTCTGACTCGTCTGAAAAATCGACAGCCACTTCTTCGTCGCCAGCACCTTCACCAAACGGTAGCTCGATAGGCGTCTCATTTTTTAGTTCAGCGATGATAGAGTCGCGCCAGCGCTTAATGCCGTCGATGACATTTTCTGGAATCTCACTAGCATGACCTTCAAATAGCGCATCCATCCAATTAGGCAATGGACGACCGATGACTGTCGCTGTCAGAAAACCATGCGCGGCGACACTATCGAGCACAAACTGGCTCTCTTGATTGTCCAAATAATCTAGTAATTCATCAAAACTTAGTTGGTTACTCATGATGTAATAATCCTTGAAAGATGGATTGCGTCAGTCACCACAAACGACCGATTAAATGTCTGATGGTGAATAAGAAGGGGATAGCAATTGCTTGGATGACACACCTAAAACCAAACAACCTTTATAAATAAATTTATTGACTATAGCGAGGGCGTGTCATCATTTAGATTGTGAGGCTTAAAATGAGGAAAATTGCAGCCAAACAAGAAAGAAATTGCCGTAAATATGAACCTATTGACAAGATTTCTGACGACGTTTGGCAAAATTTAATCATTTTAAGACCACTAAATGTATCAATGTGCTAATTGATGACACGCCCTAAGTGGCACAGCAATCATTAAAAACTAAAACCAAGCATTCAAAACCAAGCATTAAAAACCAAAATATGGTACAGCCAGCTTAGCACAATTCAGTCACGATCAACCCCTAAGGCATTGGCTTAGTTTGGTTTACTGGGCCTACTTTAATCGTATCATCTGCTTGGCTGACCTAATATGATCCTTAACTTAAGTCTAAAATCTAAAATCTAAAAATCATCATCCCAATCATCGCCATCTTCATCGAAGTTATCTAGATCGTCAAGATCGTCTTTTAACTCTTTAGCCAAACGCTTTTCTTCTAGCAAATTATCGATTAGTCGACGCTTCTCAAGACTACTTAGGCGCGTACGCACACTAGTCTCAGCCTCTTCTACCATCTTTGCATCATCATCGTCGACAAAATCATCATCAAAATCGTCGTCAATATCAGCGTCACTCATGACAAACTCCTATCATTTTTTGGCAAGTGTATTAAAAATACGTGAATATATATATGCCTTATAAAGTCTCTACTGGGCATTGTCAATCCTTTTTATCACTATGCCCTATTTAGCAACAAACACAAGAACAATCGTAAAGGCTATCTCGCAGGCAATTGTAGAGAAAGTGGCAGCATTAATAGCGATGAAGCATATTACTCATCCGTTTCTTCAATCATCAGAACTGCGTTACGGACATCTGCCAAACGCTGAATCATCGAGTCATTGCCACCATCAAATATCGCGCACTCACGCTCATAGACAGTTGTCGGACGCATGATGCTGTGTACTTGAACATGGTTGCTGATTTGTTTGAGTCCAGCATTAGGCAGCAATATCAACATCTGCTCTTTTTTGCCCACGCTTTGTAACAGTTGGGTCATGGCATCGGCTTGGGCATCATCACTCACGCCAGCTTTAGCTGACAAAGCAAAACGCGACAGTTCAATATGCTTGTCATGGATGATTTTATTGAGCATCAGGTAGAGCTTGCCAAGCATCACGCCTGCTAGCGCGACTTTGGCATGGCTATTATCCGCTTTGAGCACCGCACAGGCACCGCTTTCGTCAAAGCGTGGTTCATTCATCGCACTCACACCCATCAATAGCGGTTGTTTGAGTAGCTCGGTTATTGCCTGATTGAGTAGCTGCGTACATAGCGCAAGGTAAGGCAAGCGCTGGGAAGGCGCTAGGCGCTCAAGCATATTAAATTCGTCATGAAATACGATTTGGACACTGACCGTGTCAACTGCGCGTGTAGCGGATAATTTAGCGGTAGATAACTGAGAGGTACTGCCATTGACTTTATGAGTGCCATTATCACTGCTGCGCCCATCGTTTTGCGTTGCGTCGGTAGCCTGATCATCTGTATGATATTCAGAGGTATTGTCAACATTAAGACCAGTGTCTTCCGTCGTCGCGTCTTGATTCTGCTGCGCCCTTAGATAGGCATTGACTTCATTATGGACGTCAATTTTGCGGGTATTTGTATTTTTATCATTGGTTTCAGCAGTCACTTGATTATCATCAAGATTACGACCTTCATTTTTACTGCTACTGTTTCTAGTGCTACTGTTTCTAGTATTGTCATTCTCGTTATCGGCTGAGCGCTTGTCATTTGAACCATTCGCATCATCCGCATAGCCACGATCATTCTCGCGAGCATTCTCACGATAGTCACTGCGTTGATCAACCTGCCGATATTGCTCGCGATATAAATCTTCGACATCACGGCTGAGCGCATTGATTTGCTCTTTAGTAGGACGAGCCAGATAACCATAAATCAGCCAAAGCAATAAATGCAGCAGCATAGTACCGATGACAAACGGCCATTGCATAGCGATAATCTCGCCCTTGCTAATATCTTTTAGTGTCAATGACACACTGCCAATAACCGCATCGCCATTGGTGGCGATCTGACGAATGGTATCGCCTTGCTGCATTGGCGCATTGCCAACAGGCACCAAGATGTCGTCGTTGTTGTCTTTAATCAGTATCCGTGTGACGTCTTGCTCGCTGGTATAGCGATTGGCAATAACGCTCAAGCTGACACGGTCTTTGTTTTCTAAAGACAACCTTGCCTCATCAATCAGCTGGGCGACCATCTGCTCGCCTTTTAACGCACGACTTTTGCTCAGCTGTTGGTCGGTACTGATGACCAATAATAGAGTCTGCAAACAAAAACTAACCAGAAGAATAATGGCAAACAACCCTTGCCGCGGCGCTAAATACGTCATGATATGGTAAACTTTTTTGGAGAAGAGAAATTAAAAAACGAGGCTATTGCTCATTTTTTGGCTAATTTTTAGAAAATTGTGATGCGTGCATATTGATAGAGCATTACTGAAACCAAGCACCATTATTTAAACCACGATAACGTCAAATAGCTCTCGCCCATCGGACTAAACTTAACTCATGATAGTATTGCAATCTGCATCATTAACACCGCTGCTGTCTTTGCCACAACATCGTTATAGTCGATTCAATTTAAAAGTAGTACAAGGCAACCGAGTGTAGATGTATATGTGATACTTCAAGCGAGGTTAACGCTGTAATACTTTTATAGTGGAATGACTATACCAAGTGGTCAGTTTATCTCATCTACTATATCACCATAATAAGTCTTATAGCGTTAGTCGCTTTATAAATTTATCATGATAACTTTATCGCATTTGAGCAGATTTTGCGCCCTGACAGGCAATTTTAGACACCTGCGATACTTTGCGCGTCATCTATAGGCGCTGCTCAGTAAAACTGTTATTATTCCCAATCTTATATGAGCATACAAGGGACAATTGAGCCATGCCAAAAAATACCTCTTATTCGTTACCAAAAGACAGCAAAGCATGGCAACAAGCCGTCGATTCTATTGCGGCATTATTACCTGATGATACCAATTTGCAAGATTTTGATGCGCTACAGTCGCTGCCTGTTTTTGCACTCATCGTAGTGCTGCCGACTCAAGTGTCAGCAATGGATATTCATCGATATATTCAGTCGTGGGTCGACGAGCAACCAAGCTGGCATTTAGTGACCGTCGCCGAAGACACCGATGCAAGCTTTGTCAATATCACGGTTTCTGATACAGAGCCGATGGCAGCAGATGCGCAACGTCTTCCCTTTACACAGGCGCAAGTATTCCGCTATCTACTGGTGCCAGTAACCGACACTCTCATGCACCCTGGCAAGAAGACAGCGGCGGCTCATATCATCGATGATCAATTGACCACGCGCTTGCGTCATGACTTGACCGAGCAATATAAAAAAACACGCAGCACAGATACTGCGGACGACTTAAACGTCGTTGACTGCCATATTTTATCTGTCGGTCATATGCTGCGTACCCACAAGCTTGCCTGCTTTGATATGGACTCAACCTTGATTGAACAAGAAGTCATCGTAGAACTGGCAAAAACAGCGGGAATTGGTGAAGAAGTCGAAGCCATCACTGAGGCGGCCATGCGCGGTGAGATTGATTTTGATGAGTCGTTCGCGCAGCGTGTGGCGTTATTAAAAGGCATCTCAACGGATGTGCTCGATGATATATGCAGCCGCTTAACGCTATCTGTAGGCGCTCGCACTACCATCAGCGCACTAAAAGCCTTGGGCTATCATACGGTATTGGTGTCTGGCGGCTTTACTTATTTTGCCCGTTATATCGCTGAGCAATTGGGCATTGACGAAGTTCATGCCAATGCTTTAGACATCGACGAAGGTGAGGTCACTGGTCACATACAATTACCCATCGTTAATGGCGCCAAAAAGGCGGCTATCGTCGAGCATACTGCTGAGCGTTTGGGTATCGAGATGTCACAAGTGGTCTGTATCGGTGACGGTGCCAATGATTTGCCGATGATGGCGATTGCTGACTTGGGGGTCGCGTATCATGCTAAGCCTATTGTGCAAGCACGCGCCGATGCAGCGATTAATGTGACTGGTCTAGAAGGCGTGCTCTACGCGCTTGGCTATCCCGCACTTGCTCCTACTGAGTAATGTCTAAATGCTGGACACACTATAAAAAGCTAGGTTAATGTCTTTGTCATTAGGGTCTGTTGAACATTCAAATATTAGGACTGCTGATCGCTAAAATCGCATCAAACTAGGCGTAAACCGACGATAATGTCGAGACCTTAGCTAGGTTTACAACAACGTTTGGGGTGATTTTGGCATCAGCCTTTCAGGGCAGTACTATTTTTTGCCAATATATGGCGAAATTGTCTAACCTAGAATAACTAGGCGTCAAAAATTTCACTGCATATTGTCTAAAAAATAGCCACTGCCAGTTCCACATTTGAATATTCAACAGACCCTAATCTAGCTTTTATATTTATAGTTTTTATATTTTGTTGCCACTGACTCTGGCGCTATTTTAATAACACCATTTGAACCTTACTGCCTGAGCATAACTTTAGTCTAACTCATGACTTTACTCTAAATATTGGCACTCACCTTCAACGCTCATCTCAAATCACTCAAGGACTGTCTATGACGGCACCCCAATCACCCAAACCAAGCGAGTCGTCAGTGCCGCAACCATTAGATACCAGTGTGACTACTACTGACAGTCCAAAGCAGCTGTTAGGCGTCTACTTCAAAGGTATGGCCATGGGCGCGGCTGATATCGTGCCTGGTGTCTCTGGCGGTACTATTGCATTGATTGCAGGTATTTACGAACGTTTGATTAATGCGCTTAGTAGCATTGGCCCCCATCTGTGGCAGATATTCCGCCAAGAAGGTGGCATCAAAGGTTTAGTTGCAGTTTGGCGACAAGTGGATGCCACTTTTTTATTATGTCTGCTACTCGGTATTGCCACCAGTTTTTTGACCTTGGCTGGTATGATCAAGCATCTACTGGACAATGAGCCATTACTGATTTGGTCATTCTTTTTTGGGCTGGTTGTCGCAACCGTATTTATTTTATTAAGCGAAATTAAGCGCTGGAATATAGGGCGAGCAGTACTGTTTATCATTGGAATAGTAACAGCTGTTACTATCAGTAGCTTGCCTTTACTGACCACCACTCCAAGCTTACCCTATCTGTTTTTTGCCGGAGCCATTGCTATTTGTGCGATGATTTTACCGGGTATTTCAGGGTCGTTTATCTTACTGTTGATGGGGGCATACGATACGGTATTAGAGGCTGTCCATACTCATGATTTCACCATCATTTTTACTGTTATGGCGGGTATGGCAACGGGATTGTTATTATTTACTCGTGCGCTTAAATGGTTATTGTCTCGCTATTATCAAGCTACATTAGCCTTGCTCACAGGCTTTATCGCCGGATCCTTGGTTAAAGTCTGGCCATGGAAAGTCGACGCCTTAGGTTCTCTAAATAGCGAGGCGATCACCAATGTCATGCCATGGCAATATCCTACTGGCCCGCACTGGTTAAGCACAGTCGGACTTATGCTACTCGGTGCTATTTTGGTGTCGATATTGTCTTGGTGGGGCAACCGTACCAATCGAGCTTAGCCCTGCCTCAAGCTTGTATTAATCTCATCTAAAATTAACAAAACCTTCTCTTCATTCCCAATAAAAAGCGCCCATTCTTGCGGCGCTTTTCTAACAACTCCCCACGCTAAATGGTCAAAATCATTCAAAAAACTAAACGTCAGCGGTTGTCGCAAAGTCGCCTACACCCTCTTCAGCTTTGTTCAATAACCTTTCATAATAGCCTCATTGGAATTCACCTTATGAATAGCGAGATGAATGATGTTACTGACTATTTTTTCTTTTATCGGTGTTGATGCGTGGAGCAGCGCGGCATGGCTTGGTTATGGGGTGCTAGCAGGTGTGGTCGTGGCACTTGCTCTCTCATCGCATCGTTGGCTCTTGCTATATCTGTTTGGCGGTATGGTCTACTGGTTGAGCGTCGAAGTTATCCAAAATATCTTGTCAGGTCGCCCTACACTATCAGAGCTTTCAGAATGGCACAGTTACGTCATCGCTATGGGAATAAGTTGGCTACCTTTGGCGGTCTGGGTGCTGTATCGAGCATTACGCTACGATGATGTGAGTCAGTCGGTCAGTCAGCAGCGCGAGTTGGAAGCGGCGCGCTATGTCGAGCACACACCTGTCTACGACGACGATTATCAGCCGCGCTTTCATTAGACAGCTAAACAGAAAACCATTAAACAGAAAGTAGATAATCAGAAAGTAGATAATCAAAAATCAAGTAATCAAAAACACAGATGCCAAGCAATCGGTCAACCTTAAACGACCAATGTTACAAGATACTTAACACGCTCTACTTAACTCCTAAAGAATTGATACCACTCAATAGTTTATAATCTAATTATATATTTATCATAAAAACTGGTATAAAGTACGCTTTATTGTTATGCCTCACCCTTTAGGAGTTCCACTATGTTTACTATTCCTGTATTAGATATCAAATCTGACCCATTAGATGCGTTATTGGCCGTGGTTGGTTATCGTTTGTCTATGCTAGCTGATAGCGACAATGAAGACGTCAAAGCACTATTTGCTGATCGCAAAGTCACGATTGAATTTGCCAGTACTGAATCTGATATTGCCCGTTCTTTTAGCTTTGATAATGGACAGTTTAGCCAACATAGCGGTCATGCAAAAGAAGCGGACCTAACCATCAATTTCAAAGACTCTATGACTGGCGTCAAGCTTTTGACCCAAGGCAGTCTGCCTGCTTTTATGACAGCAGTACAAGAAGGCAACCTGAGCATCGAGGGTGATTACAGTCTAATGATGTGGTTCAACAAGCTTGCCAAACACATCGTGCCAGCCATTCCAGAAGAGTGTAAACCTTATCTTGATAAAGCCAAACCTTATGCCTATAAAGCCCAGAAATTTGCAGAGCATTGGGTTGGTGTTGCTAAGCATAAATTGGGTAAATAGTCAGACATAAACAGTTAAATAACTGAATAGCCAACAATGACTATTGATGTGCCTCTAAGATGTTTCTAATGTGCTTAATTGTAGCCATTCTAGATACTATCTAGTCGCGTTCTGACTTTCTAAAAAGGTTGCGGTATACTATATCGCAGCCTTTTTTATTGTTTTAGAACCATTAAATACTTTAAAACAATAAAAGACGCAAATATCCATATTTTTAATACCGTTATAAAAGGACTTATATTATGGCAGGACTGCTTAGTATCTCAGAACCTAACGCCGACAGCCAAACTGACACACTTAACAATCAAGCCAATACAACCAATGAGTTGTTGGCGATGCTAGCCACAGACGCGATTAAAACAGACCAAAATGTGACCAGCAAGCACAGCCGTGAACAAATTTCTCAGCTCTTTGATTTGCCTTTGATGGATTTATTATTACAAGCACAAACCATTCACCGTCAACATTTTAAAGCGAATGAAGTGCAAATCAGCACATTGCTGTCTATTAAAACAGGTAACTGCCCAGAAGACTGTGGCTACTGTTCGCAATCAGGTCATCATCGCGATACCACCAATCTGCAAGCAGAGAAACGCATAGAAGTCGATAAAGTCATTGCCGCAGCCAAACGTGCCAAAGCCAGTGGCTCGTCACGCTTCTGTATGGGTGCAGCGTGGAAACATCCTAGCGCCAAAGACATGCCCTATGTGGTTGAACTAGTCAAAGAAGTAAAAGCGTTAGGTCTTGAGACCTGTATGACGCTTGGTATGCTTGATACCAATCAAGCAACGCAATTGGCGGATGCAGGATTGGATTATTACAATCATAATTTGGATACCTCGCGCCGCTACTATGAGCAAGTTGTCAGCACGCGCAGCTATGACGAGCGCTTAGATACTATCAATAACGTGCGCAACTCAGGTATCAATGTCTGTAGCGGCAATATCGTTGGTATGGGTGAAAGCCGTGACGATCGCATCGACTGGGTACACGAGCTGCTAAAAATGCCCAAAGCGCCAGAGTCGATTCCAGTCAATCTATTAGTGCCCATTAAAGGCACTCCGATTGGCGATAAGGTATTAGCAGAAGGTCAGCTGCCTGTACTTGAGTGGATTCGTACCATTGCCGTGGCGCGTATTTGCTGCCCGACCAGCTATGTGCGCCTGTCGGCTGGTCGCGAAAGCCTATCTGACTCTGAGCAAGCACTGGCCTTTATGGCAGGTGCTAACTCGTTCTTTTATGGTGACAAACTTCTGACCACTGGTAACGCCAGTCAATCAGGTGATGACAGACTCATGCGTGAGCTTGGTCTAACAAAGCAGTTTGCCGCACCAAGAGCGCCTAGAGTATTGCCTGTGATGGATGCGATGAACGGTCATCAAACACAAGTCGTGATGGCTGATTAAGGCCTGATGAACACATTCCACTTTACCGTATAACCAACTAGCAGTAGACAATCAAAGCTGAGTAAGAGAAACCTAGATGGCAGACTATTTTAACTGGATTAAAGCAGCACACATTATTTCTATGGTGTGCTGGTTTGCGGCGATTTTCTATTTGCCGCGCCTGTTTGTTTATCATGCGATGAGTGATGATAGCATTAGCCAAGAGCGCTTTACCATTATGGAGCGCAAGCTCTATCGCGGTATTATGACACCATCGATGATAGCGACATGGGTATTTGGTCTATGGATGTTAGGTCTAGGCTGGGATGTGTATAAAACTCAAGGTTGGCTACACGTTAAGCTCTTGCTGGTCGTACTACTGTCTAGCTATCATGGCGCATGCGGCTTTTATCGTAAAAAACTGATGGATAATCCACATTATAAGTCGCATAAATTTTGGCGCTGGTTTAATGAAGTGCCAGTATTTGCTTTGGTCATTATCGTAATTTTAGTGGTGGTAAAACCATTCTAAAATCTAGTCAAATTGCTAATGACTAATTTCTAGAACTAACGGCCTAAAAATAAAAAGCGTCCGCTACTTTAATAAGTAACGGACGCTTTTTTATTATCCTAATATACCAAAGGCATTTGACATAGCCAATCGTATTTTATGACTTACTGTCAAACAGTAGAGCTTAAACACTAGGGCGCATGATTTGATAAACATTGCTCAAATCATAAACACGATAACGTGCAGGTTCGCGTCGGTTTTCGCCCGCATAACTGAGTATCAATGCTTGCTTTGCACGCTCATCGACCCAGCCGACGAACAGTCCACTATGCTCAACACCATTGTAGCCATGATTAATATAGTAGAGCCAATCTCCGACTTCAATCTCGCCACTATTGGCGTACGGACCTTGACCATAAGTCCCTTTATGCACCGTATCGCGCGTCACCCCTGCGCGTTTAAATACCGCATCAAGATAGTCCCAACAGCCGCCTTGAATAATCGAGCGCTCGTTCAGTGCCATTTTGCGCGCTGTACTCACCACCTCACGCGCTGCCATATTGCTTTGCATCTCAGCATTGCTTAGCAACGGTAAATACTCACTATCGACGTTATCATAACTACCGGACAAAAATGCTGGTAGCGCGCTAGGTGCTTGACGTTGTACGTCAGGGTAACGATAAGAAGTATTCACCGCTGGCGGATTCGCGTAAGAGTTATTGTTAGAATAAGTAGTGGTTGAATAAGAGGGAGTACTAGTTGGTCGAACATTGACAGGGCTTGATCGATAGCTGCCAGCACGTTGAATCGTAGAGCGTGTACTCACTTTGGCAGCAGGTACCGCAGCATGCGTTGGTGTATAACGGGCACTGTACTCAGGCTGGACGGATTTTTGTGCAATAAGCGCGCTCATACTATCTGCATGGGCTTTACCTACCATACCGACAGTGAGTAATAATAGACTGCACGACATACTACATGACGTTGTGACCGACGACATAGACACTGGCAAACGCGACATGACTAGCTCCTTGTCAATAGCATCGCAATGATAGCATTAACAATAATAGGGGTTGGATTTCCAATCCTATTTATAAACTATTTAAGCGTGCATCTGCAAGCATTATTCCTTTTTCATTGACGATAAAAGGTATAAAAAGACAGACTAATGGTAGTAGAAACAAAGGGGTTTAGATAGGCAATAAAAATGTAAGTACGAATAATACAGGGGTAGGATAGAAATTTTTTAGAAAAGTATAAGCTCACAATTATAAGGCTAGGGCGTGTCCTCATTTTTAAAATGAGGACACGCCCTAGTAAAGACGCTAATCGCTGCTCATCTTGATATTCACATGGCGCTTGCCCAATGCTTGACCTTGCAAAATAGCTTTGGCAGCAGTTGCTTCTTGGGCAGTATCGAAGCCGCTAATATGGTACTTACGTACATTGTCACTATCGCAAATTTGTAGCTGTTCGCCGATGAGCTTGACGTCATCACTATCGGTCAAATGGATGTGCTCACGCTTACCATTATTGTCATGCACCAGCTCACCAGCTCGCACCCATAAGATACCGTTATTAATAACGCCACTCATGGCCTTTTTGCGTTGTTGGCGTTGCTTATTAAAAATAAAACTACCGATAATAAGCAAAGCAAGCGCACCAATAGCCAAGCGCTCAGAGAGTAGACTCATGGCCATGGCCACTGCAACTGCACCAATAAGCAATGCTGACCCAAACCAAAACAGACCATTATCAGCCGTTTGCGGTTGAGCCTGCAGAGTGATTTTGGCACCATCATCAGTCAGCTTGAGCATGCGTTACTACCTGTTGCAGAACCACTGTTTTTTGAGAGACAGTTATCTTTTAAAAGACAACCGTGTATTTTGGGAAGCAACTATCTGTCAAAAGACACTTAACTATCGAAGATTAACGATAGCATCAAAAAAATATGTAATCATCTTAGACATTAACAGTGAATTACCAGCCTAACGCTGTTTTTTGCATCGCAATAAGCTCTGCAATGCCTTTTTCTGCCAGTATCAACATATCGTCTGCTTGCGCACGGGTGAATGGCTTTTCTTCTGCCGTACCTTGTAGTTCAATGAACTCACCTTTCTGAGTCATCACCACATTCAAGTCCGTGTCACAGCTGGCGTCTTCTTCGTAGTTCAAATCTAGATACGCTTTGCCATCTTTCATACCAACAGAAACCGCAGCGACCAAGCCAATCAATGGGTCCGCTTTTAGCTTTTTGGCTTTTTGGATGCTTTCTAACGCATCAATGAGCGCGATAGCTGCGCCAGTCACACTAGCGGTACGAGTACCACCATCTGCTTGCAATACATCACAATCAAGATAAATGGTGTTTTCGCCCAGCTTGCTCAAGTCAATCATGGCACGCAAGCTACGACCGATGAGACGTTGAATTTCTTGTGTGCGACCTGACTGTTTACCACGTGCCGCTTCGCGTTGATTACGGGTATTGGTCGCTCGTGGCAACATACCGTATTCTGCCGTGATCCAGCCCTTACCCTTACCTTTGAGCCAACGCGGTACGCCTGATTCAACACTGGCTGTGCAGAGCACTTTGGTATCGCCAAAGCTAACTAATACAGACCCTTCAGCATGCTTAGTATAATGGCGCTCAAAGCTGATCGAGCGAAGTTGGTCAAGCTCACGATTGTCAATACGCATAAAAATTCCTAGTACGATGTTTTAAAAGCAATGTCATAAGATAAGGGGTCTGTCATTATTTGGGTGGTAGCCAGTACTTATTTAGCGAAACACTCAAGTTCCGAAACTCTTGCATTCCAACATACTGACACTCCGAAATAAAGGATAACTGGATGCCTTAGCAGACCTAAATATTACGACATCCTAACGTGGCGACGGCGCAATAGCAAGATTCACTCAAGCTATTGCGCCGCTGTTGCCATTAAATGTGGCGCTTACTTTATTCTAAACCTTCCATCTTACGCAATTCTTTACGGAGGATTTTACCCACGTTTGATTTTGGTAATTCGTCAACGAACTGCACGTGACGCGGACGTTTGTAACCAGTCAACTGCTTTTTGCCAAAATCAAGCAGCTCCTGCTCAGTCACATCGCCTTTTTTGACCACAAAGATTTTTGGTTCTTCGCCACGATCATCGTTCGGAATACCAATGGCACCGCACTCTACCACACCTGGATGCTCGCTCATGGCTTCTTCGATTTCGTTTGGATAGACGTTAAAGCCAGAGACCAAAATCATGTCTTTTTTGCGATCGACAATTTTTATAAAGCCTTTTTCGTCCATGATACCGATGTCACCCGTTTTTAGGTAACCGTTGACAGTAAAACTCTCGGCGGTTTCTTCTGGACGATTTTGATAACCAATCATCACCTGCGGGCCTTTGACACAGATTTCACCACGATCGCCTAAGGCGACTTCATTTTCATCATCATCAATCAGTATCACATCGGTGCTAGAAGCCGGAATACCAATTTTACCCGTGAATTCAGCGATGGTCATCGGGTTAAAGGCAACCACAGGGGATGTCTCAGACAAACCATAACCTTCGACGATAGGTAAACCAGTGATTTTATGCCACTCTTTTGCCACACTTGGCAATACCGACATACCACCGCCAATCGAGGCTTTTAAGTTAGAGAAATCTAGGTCGGCAAAGCTGTCTTTATGTACCAAGCCATTAAACAAGGTATTTACCGCAGGGATAAAAGCAGGTTTGTATTTACCCATCTCTTTGATCAAGCCGTCAAGATCACGTGGATTTGGAATAAGTAAACCAGCACAACCTTGGTACATGCTATACATCCCACAAACCATAAATGAGAACACATGGTATAGCGGTAGCGCCGTCAAAAGAACATCAGTAGCTTCGATATCATCTTCAAAAGCGCTGTCCATGAGCGCACTAATCTGTAGCATATTGGCTATTAAGTTGCCATGAGACAACATCGCGCCTTTAGCAACACCGGTCGTGCCACCAGTATATTGTAACAACGCCACATCGCTTAGATTCATGTCAGGGCGCTTATACTCGCTAGCTGAGACCGCATTTAGCGCATGCTTAAAGCTGGTGCTCTCTGGCAAACTATAAGATGGAATCATTTTTTTGACATGGCGAGCGACGAGGTTAACCACGGTTCCTTTCACCGTGCCAAGCATATCACCGAGCTTACAGACAATGACGTGCTTGACCTGACCTTTGTCTTCTGCCTCTTCGTAAGTCTTGGCAAAGTTTTCGACGATAAACAACGCTTTGGCACCGCTGTCATGCAACTGGTGCGACAATTCGCGGCTGGTATACAAGGGGTTGACATTGACCAACACCATACCTGCCCGAATGATGCCTAACATCACAATAGGATATTGCAAAATATTGGGCATCATCGCCCCTACTTTGTCGCCTTTGACCAGTCCTAGCGACTGTAAGTAGCTGGCAATCTGGCGACTATATAGGTCTAATTGCTTAAAGCTAATAGAGGCGCCCATACAGATATAGGCAGGTTTTTGTCCATACCGGCTAAAGTTGCGTTCGAACACTTCAAGTAAAGAGGTACTGTCATCTGGCATATCGATAGTCGCATCGATATTGTAGCGCTCGTAAGCATTCAGCCAAGGACGGTCACTAGCTATCGTCGGCATCGTAGGAAAGGTATTGGTCTCAATCGTTGACTGAGCATCTTTAGCCGCGCTGTCGTTTGTTGTCTCTTTATTGATATTGTCCGTCATAACTTCCCCTAAATATTACCGTTAAAAAGATAGAATAATTTGATGAAAATATCCTGAACGTCAGGATTATTTATGCATTCCAATAAATGAACAATCCTGACATTCATCACTAAGCCTACTACAAATCAGGCAAAAAAGTTAAGCCGCCAATACGTCTTTACGGCGATAATCATGCCAACTCTATAGCGCCAAACTCAGGCGATTCTATCGCTAAATAAGAAAATATATCGGCAGGCACTATAGCAGTTCTGCTAGGGCGTGTCTTCAATTTAAAAATGGTGATAAAAATGAGATAAATTGCCGTCAAACAAGAAAAATAGCGCAAATAATATCGGGATATTAACCAGCTATTTGACGCTGATAGAAACAAACAAAAATGATAAGGCAGTATAGAACTGGCCTTATCATTTTTGGTCATTACGAAATTTTATACCACGATAGTTGTTATCAGCTCCAATAAAAGGCAGCTGATAACAAACTGTCTAGTATTGACTATTGATTATCTAACCGTGGTTTTTTTCTTCAAGCACTCGTAAATCTTTACGTAGGATTTTACCAACGTTAGATTTTGGTAGCTCATCAATAAATGCAACATGGCGAGGACGTTTGTAACCAGTTAGGTTTTCTTTACCATAAGCGATGACTTCTTCGGCTGTCAGGCTGTTGTCACTACGTACCACGTAAATCTTCGGTACTTCACCGCTCTTCTCATCATCAACACCGATAACACCACATTCCAAAATCTTTGGATGCGTTGACATGGCGTCTTCAACTTCGTTTGGATAGACGTTAAAGCCAGATACCAAAATCATGTCTTTTTTGCGATCGACAATTTTAAAGTAACCTTCTTCATCCATCACACCGATATCACCAGTACGAAAATAACCGTCTGAAGTCATGACTTCCGCCGTCGCATCTTCACGCTTCCAATAACCTTTCATAACCTGCGGGCCGCGAACACAAATCTCGCCACGCTCACCAAGGGCCACTTCATTGCCCTCTTCATCCAAGATGGCCATATCAGTCATAGGCATTGGCAAACCAATGTTACCGGAGAACTCCCCTGTACCATGCGGATTTGCTGAAGCAACAGGAGAGGTCTCTGACAAACCATAGCCTTGTACAATTACATTACCAGTAATCTTCTGCCATTTTTCGGCCGTGTCTTTCAATACTGCCATGCCGCCGCCCATAGACATCTCAAGCTTGCTATGATCTAACGCTTGGAAGACTTCGCTGTTGGCGAGGGCATTAAACAGGGTATTAACTGCAGGGAAAAATGCTGGTGGATAGTCTTTATAAGCTTTGATCAAGCTGGCACCATCGCGTGGGTTTGGCACGAGCAAACCGATACAACCACGGTATAGACCAAACATACCACATACGGTAAATGAGAAAATATGATATAGCGGCAGAGCGGTCATAATGACTGGCTGCTCATTACTACCATCGAACTTATCAAAAGCATCACCTAGATACGTATCGCTTTGAATCAGGTTGGCCACCAAGTTGCCATGGGTCAGCATCGCACCCTTTGCCACGCCCGTAGTACCACCCGTGTACTGAAGTACCGCGACGTCGTCGAGACCGATATTGTTAGGGCGTTTATAGCTTTTGGCTGGGAAGCGATGTAGGGCTTTTTTGAACTTAACGCTGCCTCTAATATGATAATCAGGCACCATTTTTTTGACATGACGCACAACGGTATTAACGATCAGACCCTTTAATGGGCTCATCAAATCACCCATGGACGCTACGACCACATGATCAACTAAGTCCTTGCCAATATCTTCATAGGTTTTGGCAAAGTTCTCTAAAAGAATCAAAGCTTTGGTATCAGAATCTTCTAACTGATGCTCAAGCTCCTTGGTGGTATAAAGCGGATTAACGTTGACCAAGGTCATGCCAGCGCGAAGTACACCCAATACAGAAACGGGTAACTGCAAAATGTTTGGCATCATGACCGCAACTTTATCGCCTTTTTTTAGCCCAAGTGACTGTAGATAGGCAGCAATTTGTTTGCTATAGCAGTCTAAATCTTCGTAAGAGAGCTTAACATCCATACATACGAACGCAGTTTTGCCTGCGTGATTGATGAAGTTCTGCTCAAGTACGTCAATTAAAGAGGTGTTAGCAGCTGGCATGTCAATATTGTACTGAATACCAAGTTTTTCGTAAGTTTTGACCCATACCTTGTCATTACGACGAATGAGGTTACCTTGATTTTCCATAATCTTATCTCTCCTAGTAATAATAATGCGTTATCGTCCACCCATACCAATCACAGAGTGATAAACATACGAAACATCGGAGCGCAAGCAAACCCTCTTCAGGGTGGCAAGGCTGACGACGTCGACGTATGGTGATGAGTAAACAATGTAGCAGCAAATAGCCCTTTGTTCTTTAACATACACACTTTGTACAAACTACTCAATACAAAAGATTGCTACCTGAGTTCGTAAAGCACCTTGACGTAGCATATTACTATTTATATCAATAGCCTATCTATAAAATAATAGCCATATACACCAGTTTTCACTACTAAACAATTATCCATTTATATCAGTTGCTATCGTCTGATATGCGTTGCATTAGCGCTTGCCGTCAAGCGCACTACCAAGCTCGGTCAACGTCACAAAGTTACGGCGCGTGCCATCTGTGTCACTGCTTGGTTTATCTGCGATACTGCTTTTTGCAAGCTTTGTGCTATCACTGTATTGCCAATTATTAATATATTCACTTTGGGTTAAACGCTGACCAAAGCCCGCTACTGCCACGGCAAACTGGGTGTCAATATTGGCTTTATCCAAAGCATGACTGGTGTTGTTAATCGGTTGACTAATCAGTTTAGAGCTACCGCTTGTAGGCGCTTTATAACGGATTTTTAGATAACCAAGCTCATTATTTTTTTGACCTTTTTTGGTATTGGCATTTATCTCTTTAGCACTGTTTTCTCCATAACGTCGGTCGCTATAGAGACCTTTTTGCCCTTTTGGCGTCACCTCAAACAGCGCAATGACGGCTTTACCTGCGCCTAGCTCACCTGCATCAACTTTGTCATTGTTGAAGTCTTCTTCCGCCAATACTCGGTTTTCATAACCGATCAAACGCCACTCACTTACCACATCAGGATTGAACTCAACTTGGACTTTTACATCCTTGGCAACGGTATTGAATGTCGCGGCTAACTCATCACCAAAGACTTTTTTGGCCTCAGTTAAGCTGTCGATATAGCTGTAATTACCATTGCCGTTGTCCGCCATCTGCTCCATCATGTGGTCATTGAGATTGCCACGCCCAAAGCCAACCGTAGACAAAGAGATACCACGATCGCGATTGTCTTTGACCAAATCCAACATCTCATCGACATCACTGATACCGACATTAAAATCGCCATCCGTTAACATCATAATTCGATTGATGCCGTTCTTTTTTAACGCCTGCTCAGCTTGTCTGTAAGCCAGTTTGAGTGCATCTTCTCCATTGGTTGAGCCTGCCGCGCTTAAGCTTTCAATCGCAGCCAGTATTTTCGCTTTTTGGTCACCACTGGTCGCAGGCAATGCCACGCTGGTACTGCCCGAATACGTGACGATACTGATGCTATCTTGAGCGCGCATTTGTTCCGTCAATAGTTTAAGCGACGACTGCGCCAATGGCAGCTTATCGCGCGACGACATCGAGCCTGAGACATCTACTAAGAATACGAGATTGGCAGGTGGCATAGACTGCTTATCAGTTTTTTGTGACCAGCTACTATCAACGGCTTTGATGCCAACCTTGACGATTTTATTGCCTTGATCTGCTCTATCCCACGGCGAATCAACCACTTCCGTTGATACAACAAATGGTGCGTTGCCAAGGCGTTTGCCATCATCAAATTGATAGTTAAAATAATTAATCATCTCCTCTACTCGTACAGCATCGACGGGTGGCAACTGTCCTTCATTTAAGTAGCGGCGCACATTGGCGTAGCTGCCCGTATCCGTATCGATAGATAAGGTCGATACCGCCATGTCCGTAGTCCGATGTACAGGATTCGCCTCGTTTTTTTGATAGTTGTCTTTCGTCTCTGGTGTGACTATGATGCTCGGTGACGGACGTATGACACTTGTCTGGGGGGCAGAACGTATCATCATCTGTTGTCCGCTGGCCAAGTTTATGGCAATGGGTGACGCCATGACAGATTCTGACATCACCGCTGCATCTTGTTCAACGGTGCTGCTTGTCTCGGCTGGCACAGATTTACTCATTTGTGAGGGACTACAGGCTGTCAATCCTAGACTGGCTACAACACTAATTAACAGTGCATTTTTAGTAAAATTTTTGCCTATGTGTTTGGTTCTGTTTTCAATAACGGCAGGTGTAAGCATTTTTGACAAATGGTCAGATGACATGGCAGATATTCCTTATTGCAAATAGGTCAATGGCAGCGTGTTCGTATCGACACATTACGCTAATGATAAATGAATGATAGATGAATGATATAAGATAAACACGCTCGAATATTAGGGCACTTATTAATAATATAGAAAACAAATATTAGATTTACTATACTCAACTTAATCCATAAAAGCTATGTATCAGAACATGATAAAAAGGCTCTATAAAAGCAAAATATAAGCGCGTCACGACCTGTCGTCTATTCTGACTTATACCTTTTTAATTCTGCCAATTTCCTTTACGATAGCACTATCCTATTTGTACGCTTGCACCAATTATCTATACCTATTAAAACTGATAAGTGAATCCTATTTTATGTCTGATGTTATTGATCATACGATCGCCCCAATTATTCCCAATGAGCCGATGGATACTCGTTCAGTCGCAGAGTTTACTGAGCAAGCCTATCTCAACTATGCCATGTACGTCATCATGGATCGGGCGCTGCCAAATATCGCTGACGGCCTCAAACCTGTACAGCGCCGCATCGTCTACGCCATGAGCGAGCTAGGCCTAAAATCGACTGCTAAAGCCAAAAAGTCTGCACGTACCGTCGGTGACGTCTTGGGTAAATATCACCCGCATGGCGACAGTGCCTGTTATGAAGCCATGGTACTGATGGCGCAGCCATTTAGTTATCGTTATCCGCTGATTACCGGTCAAGGTAACTGGGGTAGCCCTGATGATCCAAAATCATTTGCGGCGATGCGTTATACCGAAGCCAAAATGTCCGCTTATGCTAATACGTTGCTTGCAGAGTTAGGGCAAGGCACGGTCGATTGGCAGGATAACTTCGATGGCACGATGCAAGAGCCAACTACCCTACCTGCCCGCCTGCCTAATATCCTATTAAATGGTACAACAGGCATCGCGGTCGGTATGGCAACAGATATTCCACCGCATAACCTCAATGAAGTAGTTCGTGCAGCGATTCGCCTATTAAAAAACCCAGAACTGTCAGTTAAGCAGCTTACCCAGTCAATACCAGCGCCAGATTTGCCAACCCCTGCTGAAATCATTACTAGCAAAAAAGATTTGCAAGCGATGTACGAGACGGGTCGTGGCAGCTATAAAATGCGTGCGACCTTCCATGTTGACCCTAAAGAGAAAAACCTCGTCATCATCGATGCGCTACCCTACCAAGTTTCAGGCAACAAAATCCAAGAGCAAATCGCTAAGCTCATGACCGACAAAAAGCTGCCGTGGATTACTGATATTCATGATGAGTCAGATCACGAAAATGCCTGCCGTATCGTGCTTGAGCTAAAATCAACACGGGTCGATGTCGATCGCGTCATGAGCCATTTGTTTGCCAGTACGGATCTAGAAAGCAATTATCGCGTCAACATGAATATGATTGGCCTAAACGGTAAACCGCAGGTCAAAAACCTAAAAGAAATCCTTGATGAGTGGCTAATCTGTCGCCGCTCAGTGGTTACGCGCCGCTTGCAATATCGCCTCGATAAAATCGACAAGCGCTTACACATCTTGGCAGGTTTGCTGATTGCTTATCTTAATATTGATGAAGTGATTCGCATCATTCGGGAAGAGGACGATCCAAAAGCAACATTGATGCAGGACTATGATCTAACTGACATTCAAGCTAATGCCATCTTGGATATTCGTCTGCGTCAGTTGGCAAAATTAGAGGAGATTGAGCTGCGCCGCGAGCAAGATGAGCTGGCTGCCGAACGTGCCATTATTCAAGAGTATTTGGACAACCCAGACAGCCTGACCAATCTGATGATTGAAGAACTCACTGCCGATATGAAAGAACACGGCAATGAGCGCGTATCACCATTAGCAGAACGCGAAGAAGCACAAGCATTAAAAGAATCTGACCTCGTACCGAGTGAACCTGTCACCGCCATCCTATCAAAAGCAGGCTGGATTCGTGCTGCTAAGGGTCATGATCTCGATGCTGCTGGCATGAGTTATCGTTCAGGTGATAGCTATCAAGCGCACGTCCGCGGTAAATCTAATGAAAGGATTTACGTGCTCGACAGCACTGGACGCAGCTACAGTATCGATGCACATAGTCTTGCCTCGGCGCGTGGTCAAGGCGACCCGTTGACTAGCGTATTAAAACCACCAGCAGGGGCTAGCTTTGAGCAGCTATTAACGGGTGCTGACGATCAACGCATCATCCTTGCCAGCTCCGCAGGTTATGGTTTTATCAATACCATCGGTAATCTCGATAGCAATCAAAAGGCAGGGAAAAATGTCATTAACCTAGCCACTAATAGTCGCTTGCTTCCTGTCGCACGTATCGATGCTCCAGTAGATGCGACCGCTAATGCTGACGGTGAGAATAGCAATACACGTGTAGCACCTGACCATATCGCCGTCGCAACCAATGCGGGATATTTACTGATATTTGGCCTCGATGATCTGCCTGAACAAGCTCGCGGCAAAGGCAACAAACTTATCAAGTTAAAAGATGGCGAAGAGGTGCTTACTATCACGCCACTCAGTCAGCAAGACAGCCTTATCATTACTGCTGGCAAACGTCATGTGACACTCAAGCCAAATGACTTGGCCAACTATACGGGTGTACGTGGTAATCGTGGTGGGCAGTTACCAAGAGGCTTTCAGAATGTGACGAGCGTTGAGGTTGGATGATTGGGATTGTTCTTAGGTTTTGGAGAGCTAGGCTAGAATATTAGCCTACATTTAATTGTTTATTTAATAACTCATTTAAAAGTTGGTTATATGAGCTTAATTTCAATCATGCCCATAATCATTTCACTAATAAGTGTTTGCATTACTCTGCTTGTATACATCAATGCAAAAGAGGCTGTTAAAAATACTAAAAAAGCTCTTGAACAGTCACAAGGTAAGTATCTTTACGAATTAAGGCGCGATGCTTTGAAAGCTACTAAAAGAGTAGAAATGATTTGGCAAACTGCTATCAGTGATGTTTATCATGAGAAAGAACGTATAAGGAAATTTGAAGGAGCTCTCAGTTTAACTATTAAAAAAATGTTTGATGATTATGAGTTAGGACTGTTAAAACCAAGTCTCGAAAATATTAGTGATATGAGGAATAAACTAGAAGAAAATTTTGATGATATAACAGAAGATGAAGCAAAATTGGTAATAAGAAAGATGGAAATAGTGGAGATAAGCTTGAGACAAACCCAAGAAGAATCTATAAGAAAATTTGAATTGCTTTACAATAAACTGAAAGACAATTAGCGGTAGGTTCGTCTTTTAGCCGAGCGAATTATTTAAATGCAAAAACCTAATTTGTGGTGTAGGGCAAGCAAAATGCGTTCCATGCATCTATAAGACTGGTAATATTAGAAAAAATATAGAGTTCAATTACTCAGTAAATATAAATTAAATGATACATATCAAAAAGCCGCCTATACACAATGTATAGACGGCCTTTTTACGCTGGTCAGAATAGAAAACTCATCTAAGACTTGTTAGAGTCAGCATCTTCAAAAACTGCTGTCAAAAAGCTTTCAATCTGAGTACTTGTCATTAGATAGGGATTATAGTCAGAACCTGCTGAGAAGCTTTTTAGGGCATACTCTTCATCTTCAGCGCTTGACGTAAGATGTTTGACTAAAAACCCATTCCATTGACGCGATTCTATTTCCTCTATATTGACAATATTAGGAAAAATAGCTGAGTGCTCGTCAAGTATTTTTTCTAAGGCAGTATTGATAGCAGGTCTTGTCCCTTGAAAACTTTGAACGAAATAACCTTCACTAATAACTAAAGCTGAAACGATATCGTTTTCTTCAAAATATCTGCGCCAATACTCAAGTGCCCGAGTCAGCTCGATTCCTGAATTTAGGTCGACATTTTTGGCGATATATGTCATTTTGATAAGAATATGCTCGCCACTTCTTTTTTTGCTTTCTGGAGTATGGCTTGTCGTTGTATGCATAAGAAACCTTATTTATAAAATGCTTACCTAAACTAAGATACACTTTATTCTAAAATAGAATCAATAAAATATTTGGATTTTGACCGATTTTTTATCAGCTATCATGATTTTTTAGAGTTATAGCATAAAAATTTTAACGGGATAGCACGCAGCATCTATCACCGTAAAATAGTACTACAAAAGTTGTCAAAATCAGTGTAATAGCATTATTCTAATCGTTCAAAAGTCTAATCTGTATTTGCCTATCAACCGCAACTTAAGCCCAAAATATAAACTACCTAGTAACGTAACGCATCATAGACGACTGCCAACTCTCTATCAAAAACAATCAAGGCATCAATAGCGACCCATCTCAACCGTTGTCTCAGCAAGTACACTATCGCCTTGCCATGCCTGCACATCTACCGTATATAGATGGTTTTTGCCACCTGAGCAAGGTGGTTTATATGCACCACCCACCTCGCCTTTACGGCTACGGTATTCTGCGACCATCTCAATCCCTACTGGCACCTCATAAGTATGACCAAATACTCGTGGTACTTCTATGCTCGTAGCACCTTCTGGTAGAGCAAACTCCACAATGCCATGTCCACCATTTTGCATACGTTTATTGCTCACATCGTTGTAAACGAAAACCAAGCTCTCTGCGCCTGCCGGAATGTTTGAAATGGTCATGTTTGGCGTGGCTGGACTTTTGCCATCATAGTTTAAACACTGCTGCCCTTCAGGTATTTTTTTACCATCCCAAGCGGCATCACTAAACTTAACATCCATCGCAAAAGCATTGGCAGATAGTGCCAATGTTGCCAAAGCAGTAACCGATTTTAAGGTAAAGAATTTCATACTTGTTCCTTTAGGTAGCTGATGCACTAATGAAAACAGTCCATCTC